>NZ_JBMWDP010000026.1:0-67247 GCF_049545505.1 Stenotrophomonas sp. NPDC077421
GCCAGCACGCCGCGCAACCGCTATGCGCTCAGCGCCGGTGCCAAGGTTGCATTCCGCCCGGGCGTTTCGGCCTGGGGTGGGCTGGGCCTGATGCGTGGCGACAGCGGCTACCGCGAAGCCAGTGCGCAGCTGGGGATGTCCTACGCCTGGTAATCCATCCCACCCGTTGGCCGTACAGACAGGAACGCCGGGCACTGCCCGGCGTTCCTTTATCCTGGTGCGTATGGCTCAACCGAAGTGCTGGTAGCCACCCGCACCTGCATCGTCTCCGTCGCAGGCAACACCCTGCCCGTCGGTGATGGTGCCGATGCAGGTCAGCCGGAGCTGCAACTGCGCCGCCAGCGCCGCCAGCGCATCGCGCCGCGCAGGAGCCGCGGTGAAGCACAGCTCGTAATCGTCACCGCCGCGCAGCGCGCACTGGCGTGCGTCCGCGTCCGCGAACAGGCCGCGCAGGGCATCCGACAATGGCAGCGCGGTGGCATCGAGCTGCGCACCAAGACCGCTGCGTGCGCAGATGTGTCCCAGATCGGCGATCAGCCCGTCGGACACGTCTACGGCGGCATGCGCCAGCCCGACCAGCGCGCGGCCCAGGGCCACGCGCGGGGTAGGCCGTGCCAGGCGCAGGCGCAGGGCTTCCCACCGGGGATCGGCATGGGGCTGGCGCACGTCGAGCGTGCCGGCCTGCCACGCGCGCAGCGCGCCGGCCGCGTCGCCGGGTGTGCCGCTGACCCAGATGTCGTCGCCCGCCTGCGCTGCATCGCGACGCAGCGCGGTACCGGCCGGCACCTGGCCCATCGCGGTCACCGACAGCGACAGCGGGCCACGGGTGGTGTCGCCTCCGATCAGCACGATGTCGTGTGCGTCGGCCAGCGCGAAGAAGCCTTCGGCAAAGGCGTCGATCCAGTCCGTGGTGGCGTCGGGCAGCGACAGCGCCAACGTGCACCAGGCCGGGCGCGCGCCCATCGACGCCAGGTCGGAGAGGTTCACCGCCAGGGTCTTCCAGCCGATGTCGCCGGCCGGGGTCTCGGCAGGGAAATGCACGCCGCTGTTGAGGGTGTCGGCGGTCACCACGAGCTGCTCGCCAGCGCGCGGCTGCAGCAGCGCGGCATCGTCGCCGATGCCCAACACCACGTCCGCGCGCTCGCGGGTGCGGACGCGGATGCGGTTGATCAGGGCGAATTCGGCGAGCGACACGGGGTCAACCCCCGTTTTCGACCTTGCGCCATTCAACGGCGGCGCGGTCGAGCACGCCATTGACGTAGGTGTGGCCGTGTTCGGAGCCGAACCGCTTGGCCGATTCGATGGCCTCGTTGATCACCACGCGGTACGGCACATCCAGGCGGTAGCGCATTTCGTAGGCGGCCACGCGCAGCGCGGCGCGTTCGATGGCGTCCACTTCTTCGATGCCGCGATCCAGGTACGGGTCCAGCGCCTCGTCCAGGTCCTTGCGGTGGTCGAGCACGCCGTGGACCAAGGCTTCAAAGTACGCCAGGTCGGCGATCTCGCGGGCCTGTTCGTGGGCGAACTGGGCGATCACCGACTGCGCGTTGCCGCCGGAGATCTGCCAGGCATAGATCGCCTGCAGGGCACGACGGCGCGCGCGCGAACGCAGCACGGGGTCGATGCCATCACGGCGGACGGGCTTTCCGGAGGGCTTGCCCGGGGTCGACTTGTTCACGGCAACTGCTCCAGAAGATTGACCATTTCCAACGCCGTCAGTGCGGCTTCCTCACCTTTGTTGCCGTGGCTGCCGCCCGCGCGGGTATCGGCATCCTCGACACGTTCGACCGCCAGCACGCCATTGAGCACCGGCACGCCGAAATCCAGCTGCACGCGCATCAGGCCTTCGGCACAGCCGTCGGCCACGTGTTCGTAGTGGCGGGTATCGCCACGGATCACGCACCCCAGGGCGATGATGGCGGCATGTTCATGCGCGGCCGCCAGGCGGGCGGCCACCAGCGGCAGCTCCCACGCGCCCGGCACGCGGATCACGTCGATCGCTGCTTCCTCGATGCCGTTGCCAGCCAGGCTCTTGCGTGCACCGGCCACCAGCACATCGGTGATGCGGGCGTTCCAGCGGCTGGCGAGAATGGCGAAACGGGCCTTTTCCGGCGTCCGGAGGTCGCCTTCGTAGTGGCTCATGGTCGGCGTAGGGTCCATTTGATAGATGAATATTCTAACAGGCCCCGTAGAGCCGGGCTCTGCCCGGCTGACGCGGCTGTAGCGCCGGGCTCTGCCCGGCTGACGCGGCTGCAGTGCCAGGCGCTGCCCGGCTGACGCGGCAGCGAAGCCCGGCGCTACGGGGGCGTCAGGGCGCGACGGTCTCGACGACTTCCAGGCCGTAACCCGCCAGGCCGATCTGGCGGCGCGGGGTGCCCAGCACGCGCAGCTTGCCCAGGCCGAGGTCGGACAGGATCTGCGCGCCGGCACCGTTGCGGCGCCACTGGCTCACATCCTTGTCCTTGCCCGGGGTCAGCGGGGCCGGCTGCTGGCGCAGGCGGGCCAGCAGACCGTTGGTGTCGCGCGGGGCCGACAGCACCACCATCACGCCACGGTCGGCGGCGGCAATGGCGCGCAGGGCGTCGGTGGAGGCCACGCCGAAATCGTCGCGACGCCAGTGCAGCAGGTCGGCCAGCGGATTCTCCACCTGCACCCGGACCAGGGTCGGTTCGGCATCGACGGGGCCACGGACCAGGGCGAAATGCAGATCGTGGGCGATCCGGTCGCGGTAGGTGACCAGGGTGAACGGGCCGAACTCGGTGTCGATCGGGCGCTCATCAACGCGTTCGACGGTCTTCTCGGTGGCCAGACGGTAGGCGATCAGGTCGGCGATGGAGCCCATCTTCAGGCCGTGTTCGCGGGCGAACACCTCCAGCTCCGGCCGGCGCGCCATGCTCCCGTCCGGGTTGAGGATCTCCACCAGCACGCCGGCCGGTTCCAGCCCGGCCAGCATGGCCAGGTCCACGCCGGCCTCGGTGTGGCCGGCGCGGGTGAGCACGCCGCCCGGCTGGGCGATCAGCGGGAAGATGTGGCCCGGCTGGTGCAGGTCGGCCGGCCTGGCATCGGGCTTCACGGCCGTGCGGATGGTGTGGGCGCGGTCGTAGGCCGAAATACCGGTGGTGACGCCCTCGGCGGCCTCGATGCTCACCGTGAAGTTGGTCTGGAACTGCGCGGTGTTGGCCTGGACCATCGGGGCCAGGCCCAGGTCGGCGGCGCGCTCGCGGGTCAGCGGCAGGCACACCAGGCCGCGGCCGTGGGTCACCATGAAATTGATGTCCGAGGGCTTGACCAGCTCGGCGGCCATGATCAGGTCGCCTTCGTTCTCGCGGTCTTCGTCATCGACGATGACCACCATGCGGCCCAGGCGGATGTCCTCGAGGATTTCGGGGATGGGGGCGAAGTTCATGCGGCCTCTCCCTGTGCCTGCCCACGCTGGGCGGGCACGCTGATCAGCCGCTCCACATAGCGGGCGACCAGATCGATTTCCAGATTGACCGCACTGCCCACACCGGTCGCGGCGAACGCGGTATTGGCAACGGTATGCGGAATCAACGCGACTTCGAAGCCGGCGTCGTCCACGTCGTTGACCGTCAGGCTGACCCCGTCCACGCAGATCGAGCCTTTCCTGGCGATGTAGCGCAGCAGCGCGGCCGGCGCGGCAAAACGCCAGCGCTGGGCGCGGGCATCGTCGTGGATGGACAGGACCTGACCGAGGCCATCGACATGGCCGCTGACCAGATGGCCGCCAAGGCGGTCGGTCGGGCGCATCGCGCGTTCGAGATTGATCACCGCGCCATCGGCGAGCTGGCCGAGCGTGGTCAGGCCCAGTGTTTCGGTGGAGGCGTCGGCCTGGAAGGTGCTGGCGTCGAACGCGATCACGGTCAGGCACACGCCGTTGATGGCGATGCTCTCACCAAGCTGCACGGCGTCGAACGGCAGGCTGCCGACGTGGAAGGTGAAGCGGACGTCGCCGCCGAGGGTCTCGCGTGCGGCCACATGGCCGACGCCTTCGATGATTCCAGTAAACAAGTAACGTTCTCCGCGAAAAGTGAGCGAAAAACGCCGCAAGGCAAACAGGCGGGCGCAGGGCCGGCAAAGGCCCTGTAGCACCGTCTTCTTTCATCCGGACTATACCGTCGGCTCCGGCATCTGACCGGATCTGCTGACCTTCCAGCAGACCTGGAAGCGCTCGCGGGCTCGTGCTTGCGCACCTACCGCCGGTGGGGAATCGCACCCCGCCCTGAAGACGTTTGTGTACCGGCGAACCGGCCCGCGCATTGTACCAGCGAAGCCTGAGTGCTCGCTTTCTGTAAAAAACTTGTTAATATCCGCGCCGCGCGACACGACGTCGCTCCTGCCGCCGCCAAGAAGGTGGCGGCTGAAACGGACATCACCACCCGTGAGGATCTACCCATGCGCAAGACCCTGATTCTGGCCGCCCTGCTGGCTGCCACCCCGATCGCTGCCTCGGCTGCGGACGGCCTGAGCTACACCTACGCCGAAGCTGGCTGGACCCAGATCCAGGTCAACGACGACTACCTCAACGACCCGAAGGTGGACGGCGGCTACATCCGCGGCTCGTTCGCGATCGCCGAGCAGGTGCATGTCTTCGGCGCGTGGTCGACGGTCTCCAAGAAGTACAACTACGCCGATGGCAGCCTGAAGCTGGAACTGAACCAGCCGGAGCTGGGTATCGGTTACCACATGCCGATGAGCGACCGCGTCGACTTCACCGCCGACATCGCCTGGGTGCGCCAGAACGTGGAAGCCAAGTCGACCTACGACGGCTTTGGCACCGTGCGCGAGAAGGACCACACCAACGGCGGCCGCGCCAGCATGGGCGTGCGTGGCAAGCCCTCGCCGCGCACCGAAGCCTGGCTGAAGGCCGGCTACCTGGACGGCAGCGACATGGACGGCACCTGGATCGGCACCCTCGGCGGCCAGGTCAACTTCACCAAGGCCTGGGGCCTGGTCGGTGAAGTGCAGGCTTACGAAGACGTCACCCAGTACTCGGTGGGCGTGCGCGCGAGTTTCTGATCGGGCGGCGGCCTCCGGGTCGCGCCATGATCGAACGGGCCCCGAAAGGGGTCCGTTTTTTTTTGCCTGGCGGGCGCGCCCTCACTGCCGCAGCAGCAGGCGCAGGTCGTTGCCGAGCACGCGCTGGTCGATCACGCGCAGGCGGCGCTGCTGGTCCATCGCGTGAATGCACAGTCCGGACAGCAGCGGCCGCCCATGCTCGCCGAGCAGGATCGGCGCCTGGTAGAGCAGCAGTTCGTCGACCAGGCCGGCCTGTACCAGCGCGCCGGACAGGGTGGCGCCGGCTTCGGTATGCACCTCGTTGATCCCACGGTCGGCGAGCAGGGCCAGCACTGCGGCAAGATCGAGGCGACCGTTGTGGCTGGGCACGCTGGCAAACGCCGCATCGGCGGCATCGGGGGGGCTCACGGCTGCGTCGTGCAGGTACAGCGTGGGTGCCCCGCCCTCGCGCACGCGCGCGCACTCCAGCGAGCGCAGGCGCGCATCGAGCACCACGCGCAGCGGCGCGACGACCTCGGTGTCGGCCAGCCGCACGGTGAGCATCGGATCGTCGGCCAGCACCGTGCCGGCGCCGGTCAGAATCGCACCGGCGCGCGCGCGCCAGTGCTGTACGTCCTCGCGCGCGGCTGCACCGGTGATCCATTTGGAACTGCCGTCGGCCATTGCCGTACGGCCGTCCAGGCTGGCCGCCAGCTTGACCCGCAGCCACGGGCGACCGCGTTCGATGCGCGACAGGAAGCCGTGGTTGAGGTCGCGCGCCTGCGCGGCCATCAGCCCTTCGGCGACGTCGATGCCGGCCGCGCGCAGCAGGTCGAACCCACCGCCGTCGACCTTCGGAAACGGATCGCGCATCGCCGCCACCACACGGCCGATACCCGCCTCGATCAGCGCCAGTGCGCACGGCGGCGTGCGCCCGTAGTGGGCACAGGGCTCCAAGGTGACGTACGCGGTGGCCCCGCGTGCACGCTCACCCGCCTGGCGCAGCGCGAACACTTCCGCATGCGGGCCGCCGGTGCGCTGATGCCAGCCCTCGCCCACCACGTCGGCACTTTGCGCGATCACGCAGCCCACCATCGGGTTGGGCCGCGTGGTGTACGCGGCGCGCTCGGCCAGGCGCAGGGCATGCGCCATGTGCAGGTGGTCCAGTGCGGAGAAGTCGGTCATGGCAACGGTCATCGGCAGGCAAGCAGCCGCGATGGTAGCCCAGCCGGGCCGACGGCGAAGCGTGGGGGCTCAGCCCTTCTTCTTCTTGCCCAGTGCGATCACATCCCCGAGCAGTTGCAGCTGCTCGGTGCTGGAGGGCAGCTCGCGTTCGAGCTTCTCGATCTCCTCGCGGAAATCGGCCACGTCCTCGAAACTGCGATACACCGAGGCGAAGCGCACGTAGGCCACGTGGTCGAGCTTGCGCAGTTCGTTCATGACGAACTCGCCGACCTTGATCGACGGGATTTCGCGCTCGCCGCAGGTCCGCGCCTGCTGCATCACCGCGCGGACCGCCAGTTCGATCTTGTCTTCCGGCACCGGGCGCTTCTGCAGCGCGCGGTCGAAGCCGCTGCGCAGCTTGCGGGCGTCGAAGGCCTCGCGGCTGCCATCGCTCTTGATGATCGCCGGCAGCTTCAGTTCGATGGTTTCCAGGGTGCTGAAGCGCTCGTTGCAGGCCTCGCATTCGCGACGACGCCGGATCGTCGCGCCGTCTTCGGAGACGCGCGAATCGATCACACGGGTATCGGCATGCTGGCAGAACGGACAGTACATGGAACGCCTAGCTGGAGAAAAACGTCATGCCACGGTCATGGCAGCGTCGCAACGGTACCTGAGAAGAACCGGGGCGGCAAATACGCGTCTGTGCATCAGCTTGGCCCCTCCGATCGGCGCAACCACACCAGGTGTGCGCTGGGCACCAGCAGCAGCGGGCCAAACACCAGATACCCCAGCACCTGCCAGCGTCCCACGGCCCCGGCGTACAGGAGGACGAGCAGCAGGCCGCCCGCCGCCAGTGCCCCCATCGCCAGACCGGCCCACGGGAGGGTCCCGGCCCGACGCAGCCCGTCGCGGCCGCGCCGGAGATACCGGGCGCTCAGCCACAGCCAGGCCAGCAGGCCGAGCAGACCGGCGCCGCCCCAGAGCAGCAGCAGACCGCCCTCGTTGCCCGCGAGCAGAAAACCGCGATGTACATCGACATGGCGCAGGCCCTGGACCCCAGCCACGCCGCAGGCCACCACGGTTGGCAGCCCCAGCAGCCCGCACTGGAGCGCGTACAGACGCCGGTGGACGCCATCGCGCATGACCGGCCCACCTCGCGACCTGGCTCTCATGCCTGCGTCTGGCCCGACCAGCGCATCCATGCCAGTTGTGCGCTCGGCACCAGCAACGGCGGACCGGCGGTCAGATAACCGAGCACCTCCCAGCCGCCCTGGGGGAGAAGGCGCATGACGACCACCAGCACACTCAGCGCGCCGATGACGCCGCAGGCAATGCCGATCCAGCCCAGCGGGCTGCTGCGGCGCAGGCCCTCGCGGCCGTGCCGCAGGTACACGCCGCTCAGCCACAGCCAGCCCAGCAGACCGAGAATGCCCGACAGGCCCCAGGCCAGCAGCGCCAGGCTTTCGAGGGTGCCCATGTAGCTGTTGCGGGAGAAAAAGACGATGACCGCTAGCACCGACAAGGTGCCGCCGACGGCCAGCGTGGGCAGGCCCAGCAGCAGAGCCACCACCGCATAAGTGCGACGTTGCGCGATGTCATTCATCCGTGGTCAGCGTCCGTGCGGGGGGCGTGTGTTTGGCATCAGGCCGGGCGCGCGCGGCCAGGGCCGCGGCGGGCACCGCCAGCAGCAGGCCGGCCAGCACCAGTGCGACGGTCTGCCGCCCGCCGTCCTGCCAGTGCCAGAGCAGCGTGGCCAGAACGAACAGGCCGGTGAGCAGCCCCAGCAGCAGGCCGATCCACGGCACCACCCCGGCGCGGCGCAGCCCCTCTCGACCACGCCGGAGGTAGGCCACGCTCAGCCACAACCAGCCGGCCGGTGCGGCTGCGCCAGCCAAGCCGAACGCCAGCGTCAGCAGGCGCTCGGAAAGACCCATGTAGTGCGGTCCGAACACTGACAGGACGATGCCGAACAGCGCCAGGGCGCCGCCCCCGGCCAGGCCGGGGACGCCGAACGCGAGGGCCAGGATCGCGTAGCGTCGCTGCGCGCGGCCCTCGCCCATCTCACCCGTAGACCGGGTACTTGCGGCACTGCGCGCTGACCGCCTCGCGCACGCGGGCGATCACCGCCTCGTCCGCCGGGGCGTCGAGCACGTCGGCGATCCAGTTGGCCAGGTCCACACAGTCCTGTTCGACATAGCCGCGGGTGGTGACCGCCGGGGTGCCCAGGCGCAGGCCCGAGGTCACGAACGCCGAACGCGGGTCGTTGGGCACGGAGTTCTTGTTGACGGTGATGTGGGCCTTGCCCAGTGCGGCTTCCGCGTCCTTGCCGGAGACGTCCTTGCCGATCATGTCCACCAGCATCAGGTGGTTCCGGGTACCGCCGGAAACGATCTTGTAGCCACGCGCGATCAGCGTGGTGGCCATCGCCTGGGCGTTCTTGACCACCTGCTGCTGGTAGGTCTTGAAGCCCGGTTCCAGCGCTTCCTTGAACGCCACGGCCTTGCCGGCGATGACGTGCATCAGCGGACCGCCCTGGATGCCCGGGAACACGATCGACTGCAGCTTCTTGACCAGGTCCTCGTTTGCCCCCTTGGCGATGATGATGCCGCCGCGCGGGCCGCGCAGGGTCTTGTGGGTGGTCGAGGTGACCACATGCGCGTGCGGCAGCGGGCTCGGGTACACCCCGGCGGCAACCAGGCCGGCGACGTGCGCCATGTCCACGAACAGGTACGCACCGACCTGGTCGGCGATGGCGCGGAAGCGCGCCCAGTCCACCACCTGCGAATAGGCCGAGAAGCCGGCCACGACCATCTTCGGCTTGTGCTCCAGGGCCAGGCGCTCGACTTCGTCGTAGTCGATCAGGCCCTGCTCGTCCACGCCGTACTGCACGGCGTTGAACAGCTTGCCCGAGGCGTTGACCTTGGCGCCGTGGGTCAGGTGGCCGCCGTGGGCCAGCGACATGCCCAGAATGGTGTCGCCCGGCTGCAGCAGCGCGAAGTAGACGGCCTGGTTGGCCTGCGAACCGCTGTGCGGCTGCACGTTGGCGTAGTCGGCATCGAACAGCTGCTTGAGGCGGTCAATGGCCAGCTGCTCGGCGATGTCCACATACTCGCAGCCACCGTAGTAGCGCTTGCCCGGATAGCCTTCGGCGTACTTGTTGGTCAGCTGGCTGCCCTGGGCCTCCATCACGGCCGGGCTGGTGTAGTTCTCGCTGGCGATCAGCTCGACGTGGTCTTCCTGGCGCTGGGTTTCGGCGGCGATGGCCTTGGCCAGTTCGGGATCGTAGGTTTCGATGCGGACGTCACGCGGGAACATCGGTTACTCCAGGCAGGCAGAGGGGGTACAGCGCGAGCTCTGGATTGTAGTCCCCGCGACGCGGGGTGACCAATCGTGTCGACCGCCCCCAGAACGACGGACGGCGCCCGCGAGGGCGCCGTCCTGGGTGGCGAGGCCGTGGCTGGCCTTACCGGTTGTTGATCACGTAGTCGGCGATGATGCCGGTGGCGATGGCCACCAGCAGCAGATTGCCACGGTCGTCGCGGATCCAGTGGTGGTCGCGGGGCGGACGGCGCACCGAGTAGCGGCTGTAGTCGTTGACCACGTAGACCGGGCCACCGTAGTACTCGCGGTAGCGATGGCCACGCGCCCAGCCGTAGGAGCCGTAGCCGGGTGCCGGGCGGTAGACCACGCGCGGCGGGGGCGCCGGGCGGTAGTAGCCACGGTTGTCGTAATAGCGACGGTCGTGGCGGGCTTCGCGGCGGTCATCGCGCCACTCCCGGCGGTCATGGCGGCGGTCGTGGCGATCATCATGACGGTCGTAACGGTCATGGCGGTCGTGACCACGGCCGCGATGGTCGTTGTCGGCGAAGGCCGGTGCAACCGCGCCCAGGGCCAGCAGCGAGGCCACGGCCCCGACCACAATTCGATTCATGCGCATGACGGGCCTCGCTCGAGTGGATGGATGATTACATCATGCTGACCGGATCTGAACGGTTTCCGGCTGGAAACGGTTTCCATTTCAAGGGCTTTGACGACCCGTTCAGGCGGCGGCAAGCCCCACCCTCCCGGGCCGGCCGGCGGTTGTCACCGCTTCCCGCTATAATCGGGGGTATTCCTTTACATCTGTTCCTGTTCCCAACGGAACGGGCGCAGGGTTGCGCCTTCGGAGACCACATGTCCTCGCAATACATCTACACCATGAACCGCGTCAGCAAGGTGGTCCCGCCCAAGCGGCAGATCATCAAGGACATCTCGCTGTCGTTCTTCCCGGGTGCCAAGATCGGCCTGCTGGGCCTGAACGGCGCCGGCAAGTCGACGGTGCTGAAGATCATGGCCGGCGTGGATACCGACTTCGAGGGCGAAGCCCGCCCGCAGGCCGGCATCAAGGTCGGCTATCTGGCCCAGGAACCGGAGCTGGACCCCAACAAGACCGTGCGTGAAGCGGTCGAGGAAGGCGTGGGCGAAGTGCTGCAGGCGCAGGCCGCGCTGGACGCGGTCTACCTGGCCTATGCCGAGGAAGGCGCCGATTTCGACAAGCTGGCCAAGGAACAGGAGCGCCTGGAGGCGATCCTCGCCGCCGGCGACGCGCACACCCTGGAAAACCAGCTGGACGTGGCCGCCGACGCACTGCGCCTGCCGCCGTGGGATGCCATCGTGGGCAAGCTGTCCGGCGGTGAAAAGCGCCGCGTGGCACTGTGCCGCCTGCTGCTGCAGAAGCCGGACATGCTGCTGCTCGACGAACCGACCAACCACCTGGACGCCGAGTCCGTGGAATGGCTGGAGCAGTTCCTGGCGCGCTACACCGGCACCGTGGTGGCAGTGACCCATGACCGTTACTTCCTGGACAACGCCGCCGAGTGGATCCTGGAACTGGACCGCGGCCGCGGCATTCCGTGGAAGGGCAACTACACCGACTGGCTGATGCAGAAGGACGAGCGCCTGAAGCAGGAAGACAACCAGGAAAAGGCCCGCCAGAAGGCGATCCAGAAGGAGCTGGAGTGGTCGCGCCAGAACGCCAAGGGTGGCCGCACCAAGGGCAAGGCCCGTCTGGCCCGCCTGGAAGAGCTGCAGTCGGTTGATTACCAGAAGCGCAACGAGACCAACGAAATCTTCATCCCGCCGGGCGAGCGCCTGGGCAACTCGGTGATGGAGTTCAAGAACGTGTCCAAGAAGTTCGGCGACCGTCTGCTGTTCGACGACCTGAACTTCCTGGTCCCGGCCGGCGCGATCGTGGGCATCATCGGCCCCAACGGTGCGGGCAAGTCGACCCTGTTCAAGATGATCACCGGCCAGGAAAAGCCGGACTCCGGCGAAATCGTGGTCGGCCCGACCGTGCAGCTGTCCTACGTGGACCAGAGCCGCGACGCGTTGGAAGGCAACCACAACGTCTTCCAGGAAATCGCCGGCGGTCTGGACATCCTCAACATCAACGGCGTGGAAATCCAGTCGCGCGCGTACATCGGCCGCTTCAACTTCAAGGGCCAGGACCAGCAGAAGCTGGTCGGTTCGCTGTCCGGTGGTGAGCGTGGTCGCCTGCACATGGCCAAGACCCTGCTGCAGGGGGGCAACGTGCTGCTGCTCGACGAACCGTCCAACGATCTGGACATCGAAACGCTGCGTGCGCTGGAAGATGCGCTGCTGGAATTCCCGGGCAACACCTTCGTCATTTCGCATGACCGCTGGTTCCTGGATCGCATCGCGACCCACATCCTGGCGTTCGAAGGCAATTCGCACGTGGAGTTCTTCCAGGGCAACTACCGCGAATACGAAGAAGACAAGCGCCGCCGCATGGGCGACGACGCCGCCCCGAAGCGCCTGCGCTTCAAGGCGCTGAAGTAAGAGAAAAGAACGGCCGCGCTCTGCGCGGCCGTTCTGCTTTGAGGTAGGCCACGGTCGTAGGTCGTAGGTCGTAGGGCAAGGTCAACTGCAGCGCTTCAGTTTTTGCGGGCTGGGGAGGCCGACGGGCAGCCCCTTACGGGACACGCCGTAAACCCATCCTTGGGGGCTTGGCAAAAACATCCATGTTTTTGACAGTCCCTACAGGGGCCACCCGCCGGCCTCCCCCGATAGATCGCGTGCGCCGCGGTTGGGTCTGAATTCCCGTGGCCACCGACATGCTGTCGGAGGGCCGGCGGGTGTGGGGGTACGGGACCGTAGAAAACATGGATGTTTTCTACGAGCCTACATGGACGTATTCACGGCGTGTCCCGTACCCCCGCACCCGCCGGCCCTAACCCACAGTTGCACCAGACGAAGGCTCTTGGCTTCGCTAAATATCCAACGAAGAAAACCAACACCCGTGGACCCAAGCCATGAACCTGTTTGAACGCCTGTTCCAGCTCCAGCAGCACGGCACCACCGTGCGCACCGAACTGCTGGCCGGGCTGACCACCTTCCTGACGATGTCCTACATCGTCTTCGTCAACCCCGACATCCTGTCCACCACCGGCATGGATCCGGGCGCGGTATTCGTCGCCACCTGCCTGGCCGCCGCGCTCGGCTCGCTGGTGATGGCGTTCGCCGCCAACTTCCCGGTCGGCATGGCACCGGGCATGGGCCTGAACGCCTTCTTCGCCTTTACCGTGGTCGGTGCGGCCGGGCTGCCGTGGCAGCAGGCGCTGGCGGCCGTTTTCATTTCCGGGCTGGTGTTTCTGGTGCTGTCGCTCACCGGCGTGCGCGCCTGGCTGGTGGCGGGCATCCCCGCGTCGCTGCGCGCGGCCATCGTCGCCGGCATTGGTCTGTTCCTGGCGATCATCGCCCTGCAGAAATCCGGCGTGATCATCGCCAACACCGACACCCTCGTCGCGCTCGGGCCCCTCAACACCGCACCGCCCCTGCTCGCGCTGGCCGGCTTCCTGTTGATCGCCATCCTCGAAGCGCGGCGCGTGCGGGGCGCGATCCTGATCGGCATTCTCGCGGTCACCGGCGCGGCTTGGCTGCTGGGTGACGTGCAGTTCCACGGCGTGGTGTCGCTGCCGCCGAGCCTGGCCCCCACCTTCCTGCAGCTGGACCTGCCCGGCCTGCTGCACCACGACGGCGGTGCGCCGATCGCTGTGCTGCTGCAGGTGGTGCTGGTGTTCGTGCTGGTGGAGGTGTTCGATGCCACCGGCACCCTGTACGGCGTGGTGGGACGCGCGGGGCTGCTCAAACTGCCGGGCGCACAGAAGCGCTTCGGCCGCGCCCTGCTCGCTGACAGCACCGCCATTGTTGCCGGCTCGCTGCTGGGCACCAGCAGCACAACCGCCTTCGCTGAAAGCGCCTCCGGCGTGCAGGCGGGCGGGCGCACCGGCCTGACCGCGCTGGTGGTGGCGGCCCTGTTCCTGGCCGCGCTGCTGTTCTCGCCGCTGGCGGCGATGGTGCCCGGCTACGCCACCGCCCCTGCCCTGCTGTTCGTTGCCGGCCTGATGCTGCGCGAACTGGTCGATGTGGAATGGGGTGACCTGACCGAATCGGTTCCGGCGGCCCTGTGCGCGTTGGCGATGCCGTTCACCTACTCCATCGCCAATGGCCTGGCGTTCGGTTTCATCGCCTATGCCGTGCTCAAGGCCGGCACCGGGCGCTGGCGCGACGTGCACCCGGCGGTATGGCTGGTGGCCGGGTTGTTCGTACTGCGCTACGCGCTGGAATAAACGCGGTTCACCCCTCGGCAACGCGGCTCTGGGATGATGCGTGCATGACCGATGTCCGCCAGCCCACCGATCTGTCGTCCCCGCTGCGCCGGCGCCTGCTGCGCGCAGCGCTGCTCGCGCCTGCGGCCGCCGCACTGGCGACCTTGCCCGGGTGTTCGACCCCGCCGCATTTCGACGGCAGCTTCATCCAGCCCTGGCGCAGCCACCTGGACCTCACCGCACAGGACTGGCAACGGCACATGGTGCTGGCCCGGCAGCTTGGCTGCCGCCAGATCGTGGTGCAGTGGGCGGGGCTGTACGGCAGCGGCGGCGACGCCGACTGGGATGTGCCCGATCCGGTGATGCAGCTGATCTTTTCCACCGCCGCGGCGGAAGGGTTGCAGGTGCGCGTCGGGCTGCCGTATCACAGCGGCTGGTGGAAGGCGTTGCAGGCAGCAGATCCGGCCGCGCTGGATGCGTTTCTCGCACTCACCCTGGACCACGCCCGCCGCTACCTGCAACGGGCGCCGTGGGCGCGGCAGGCCAATTTTTCCGGCTGGTACCTGCCCTACGAACTGGAACAGTTCCACTGGGCGCAGGACGACCGCCAGCAGCGGCTGTGCACCTGGCTGGCCGCGCTGAGCGCGGCGGCGAAAGCAGGTACGCCGCACGTCACCGCCATTTCCACGTATTTCAGCCGGCTGCCCACCACCGGATCGCTGGCGCAGCTGTGGACCCGCATCCTGGAACAGGCGCCGCTGCGGCCGATGGTGCAGGACGGCGTCGGCGTGGCTGGCCTGGACAACCTGGACGGCGTCGATCCGCTGCTGGCGCTGCTGCGCGCGCGCAACGTCGACTTCGACGTGGTGGTGGAACTGTTCGAGGAACTGGCCAGCTCGCCCGCCGACGGCAGCCATTTCCAGGCACAGACCGCCGACGCCGCCCGCATCGCCAAGCAGCTGGCGTGGGCCGAGCGCAGCGGCGCGGCCGGCGTGTTCGCCTTCGCGCTGGACCCGTGGCTGTCGCAGGACACCCCGCGCGCGCAGGCGTTGCGCCGGCGCTGGCGTACCAGCGCGCCATAGCGCGCGCTAGAGCGCGCGCCCGATGATCTCGCGCAGGATTTCGCTGGTGCCGCCAAAGATGCGCAGCGCGCGCGCGTCGGCCCAAGCGCGGCCGATACCGTATTCGCTGCTGTAACCGTAGCCACCGTGCAACTGCAGCAGATCGTCCAGAACCTGCCCCTGCAGTTCGGTGGCATTGAGCTTGGCCATCGCCGCGCGGGTCGCGTCCAGCCGCCCCTCCATCTGCTCGCCCAGACACTGGTCCAGGAAGGTGCGCAGCATCGCCAGCCGTGCCGCCGCATCGGCGAGCACGAACCGGGTGTTCTGGTGGTCGATCAGGAACCGGCCGAAGGCCTTGCGCTGGCGCACGTAGGCCACCGTTTCGGCCAGCATGCCCTCGGCCGATGCCGCCGCACGCAGCGCGATCGCCAGGCGTTCGGCCGCCAGCTGTTCGCCGAGATAGTCGAACCCGCGCTGTTCCTCGCCGAGCAGGTGCGATACCGGCACTTCCACGTCCTGGAAGAAGAGCTCGGTGGTGTCCTGCGCGTGCTGGCCGATCTTGGCCATCGGCGCGCTGCGGGTGATACCGGGCAGATGCGCGTCCACGCACAGCAGAGTGAGCCCGCGCGCGCCCAGTTCCGGCGCGACCGTCGCCACCACCACCACGACATCGGCATGGGCGCCGTTGGTGATCCAGGTCTTCTGGCCGTTCAGTACGTAGTGGTCGCCACGGCGCTCGGCGCGGGTGCGGATCGCTTTGAGATCGCTGCCGGCGCCGGGCTCGGTCATCGCGATGGCGCCGATCGCCTCGCCACGCGCCATCGCCGGCAACCACGCATCACGCAGCGCATCGCTGCCGTACTGCATCAGATACGGCGCGACCATGTCCGAGTGAATCGAGAAGCCGATACCCAGATAATTGGCGCGCGCCAGCTCCTCGATCACACAGGCGGCGTGCCCGTAATCACCGCCCACCCCATACGGATCGGGCAATTGGCAGTTGAGCAGCCCGGCCTCGCCCGCCTCGCGCCACAGCGAACGCGGCGTGATGCCGTCGCGCTCCCATTGCGCGTAGTGCGGCGCGATATGCGCGTCGATGAAGCGCTGCACCTGGTCGCGGAACAGGGTGTGGTCATCGCGGAAAATGGAACGCGCATGCATGGATCAGCGCCCCACCGGATCGGTCCCGCTGAGCTGGCCCTGCAGGACAGGCGCACTGGCGCTGCCGGTCAGGAACAGGCTGTAGTGGTCGCCGGGCTGCAACGAGGGCAGCGCCACCGGCAGGCTGTCCTTGCCGCCGCAGCCGGCGACCAGTCGCGCCTTGACCGGATTGATGGCGCGCGCGCTGCTGGCGCCGGCGGCGACCGCCGGGAACACCACCGCCCCCTTGTCGGCCATCGCCAGCCGCGCCTGCGCGCAGCCCGTGGCCAGGTTGTAGAAGCGGATTTCCGCCTTGAGCGCATCGCTGCTGCCCCCGCCGTCGGCCAGCACGGCCAACGGCCGCGACGGCGTTGCCGGGTCCAGCACCAGCGTGGTGAAGGTACCCGCGGCGACCTGCCCCTGCGTGCGCGGCTTGCCGGCCACACGGACCGGGAACGGTTTGCCGCCTTCGACGATCGCATAGCGCGTGGCGCGCGTGGCCGGGCCGATGCTCTGGTCGGCACCGTTGCCGACAGCAACCTTCAGCGCGGTCGCGCCGGGATTGAGCACGCGCACGAATGCCGAACCGGCGGGCGGTCGCGCCGCATACAACTGCGCAAGGCGGCCTTCCGGCGCGCCCTGCTGCGCGTTCGCGGCCACGGGGGAGCACGCCAGCAGGGCGGCGGCGAGCAGGGTCAGCGGCATCTTCATCGTTTGGGTTCCTGGCTGCGGAGCGTCCGCGCCAATGCGTAGCGCTGCTCCAGTTGTTTGCGATCGACCTTGTTGGTGGCGCCGGTGGGCAACGCGTCCACGGCAATCAGTTCGGAGGGGATCATGTAAGGCGGCATGCGCCGGCCAAGCTGGTCCTTCCAGTCCTGCAGGGCCTCGGGCAAGGGCTGCACCGCGCCTTCGCCCGGCTGGGTGAGCTCGACGAAACCGATCATGCGCACCAGGCTGCCGTCGGGGCGGCGCAGCACCACCGCCGCACCCGCAACAACGCCCTCCAGCGTGGACAGCGCCGCATCCACTTCGGCCAGTTCGATGCGGTAGCCGTTGAGCTTGATCTGGTCGTCCTTGCGGCCGCGGAAGTACACCCGGCCCTGCGCATCGAGATCGCCGAGGTCGCCGCTGCGGTAGGCACGCTTGCCGTTGTGTTCGAACAGCACGCCCTGATCGAGATCGGGTCGGTCGAGATAGCCCCGCATCACGTGGTCGCCGGCCATGCAGATTTCGCCGTCGTCCAGGAAGACTTCGGCATACGGCTTGGCCACGCCGATCGGGAACGGATTGGGGGCGGCGGCGCGCAGCCCGGCATCGATCTCCACCCAGGTGGTGGAACAGGTTGCCTCGGTGGGGCCGTAGGAGTTGATGATGCGCGCCTGCGGGAACCGCGCCCACAGTTCCTCGGCCACGCGCGGGGTCAGCGACTCGGCGCCGAACACGAACACACGCAGCGACGGCAGCTGGGCGGCGGTGAAACGCGGGTTGAGCATCTGCTGGCGAACGAACGACGGTGTGGAGGCCCACACCGCGACATCGGACTGGCGCAGGTGGTCGACAAAGCGTTCGCTGTCGGCGATCACCTCACGCGGACAGAGTACGCAGCAGCCGCCGAGACCCAGCGCGCCGCACAGATCGAACAACGAGAAATCGAAGCTGAAGAGCATCTGGTTGAGGAACGCCGGTGCCTCCCCCAACGCCAGGCAGTCCCGGATCCAGCCGGTGAACAGCGCCACGCTGTCGCGGCCGATCTGCACGCCCTTCGGATCACCGGTGCTGCCGGAGGTGAACATGATGTAGGCCAGCCCTGGCACGGTCAGCGCGCGTGGCGCGGCAGCACCGGGGCCGAACGTATCGGCGGCCGCATCGTAGACCGCAACGGCATGCACCAGCCCGGTGATGCGCTGCAGGCGCGCCGGCGGATTGATGGTATCCACCGGCACGTAGGTCACGCCCATCTGCAGGCAGCCGAGCATGGCCACAACGAAGGCGGCCTGCTTGTGGCCGGAAATCACCAGGGCATGCCCGGGCAGCACGCCGGCCGCCTGCGCCCGGGTCATCCAGGCCTGGGTGGCCCTCTCCAGCTCCGCCCAGTCCATCACCCCGTCGGCATCGTGCAGGGCCGCCGCGTGCGGGGCGTGCGCGTGATCGACGAAGCGGCCGTGGTCGAAATCGAATCGCATGCGGTCGGCTCCTGCGGAAGGTGGGCGGCTCAGCGCTGGTGCGCGGCCACGTAGTCGGCCAGCACCTGCACCGAATCGACCAGCGCGTCGATCTCATCGACCGGCAGGGTGACACCCAGGCGGTCCTTGACCTCGACCATCAGCTGCACCTTGGACATGGAGTCGAACAGCGACTCCATGTACTCGTCGGGCTGCACGCGGGTGCCGATCACCGACTCGACGATGTCGATCAGCTGGGTCTGGAGGGTCTGGATATCCATGTGGTTCACCTTGTCAGAACTGGAAGTAGAGGAAACGCGATTCTTTGTGCAGGCTCATCAGGCACAACCCGAGCAGAACCAGCATCACCAGCAGCCACCGCAGGGTGGGCTGCCAGCGCATCCACGCACGCGGCGCCGGATTCGGCTTGGCCAGCGAAGGCGAGTACACGCCCATGATCTGGTGTGCGTTGGGGGTGCCCCACACGATTGCCAGCAGCACCACGATATACACGAACTGCAGGTGATGCCCGATCAGCAGGCGCGCACCGTCGGCCAGGCCCAGTCCGGCCGCATGGGAAACGCTCTCGAGCGCTTCCCAGCCCCGCACGCCGGCCATGCCCTGCACCAGCTGCCAGGCATCACCCACGCCGTCGGCGCGGAAGAACGCCTGCGCCACCAGGACCGCGCCGAAGGTCAGCAGCAGGTAGCCCACGTGCTGCAGCCTGCTCACCTTGCGCAGCGCCACCGGCGTGCGCCCGCCGACGAACACGCGCCAGGCGTGGTTGATCGCCAGGTAGCCCGCATGCAGCAGGCCGAAGATCAGGAACTGCAGGCCGGCGCCGTGCCAGATGCCCGCCAGGCCCATTGCCCATACCGTGGGCAGCACGATCATCGACAGGAAGCCACCGGCCGAGGCTACCGCGGTGGGGCCGGTCGGGCGGCCGTGGCGGGTGCGCCAACGGGTCACCGCCATCGCCACCGGGTAGTACAGGTAGGCGGTGATGTAGCGGGTCAGCGTCATGTGCCAGCGCGCCCAGAAGTCGATCACGCTGGTCGCCTTGTACGGCGAATTGAAGTTGAGCGGGAAGCGGATGCCGAACATGCGCGCCAGGCCGAGCGCCATGTCCGAGTAACCGGAGAAGTCGAAATACAGCTGCAGTGCGTAGCTCAGCGCCGTGGCCCACGCGCCCCAGAACTGCACGCTGCCGGTCTCGGCGAATCCGGCGTCGGCATACGGGGCGATGGTGTCGGCCAGCAGCACCTTTTTGGCCAGGCCGATCACAAACAGCATGCCGCCCACCGACAGGTTGTCGGCCTGGAAGCGGTAGGTCTCGCGCTTGCTGAACTGCGGCATCATCTCCTTGTGATGGAGGATCGGGCCGGCGATCAGATGCGGGAAGAAGGTCACAAACAGCACATAGCTGAGCGGGCTGCGGTCATTGACCACGCCGGCGCGGCAGTCGAGCAGATAACCGATCTGGGTGAAGGTGAAGAAGGAGATGCCCAGCGGCAGGATCAACGCGTCCATCGGGCCGACGTTGAAGCCCATCTCGCCGACGAAATTCACCATCGCCGCGAAATACTTGTAGTGGAACAGCAGCAACAGGTCGGCCGCCACGCCCAGCGCGGTGACCAGCACCTGCAGGCGCGGGCGCGTGGCCAGTGACAGGATCGCCAGGCTGACCAGATAGTTGAATACGATGGAGCCGGCCAGCAGCACCACGAACTGCGGGTTCCACCAGCCGTAGAACACGATCGAGGCCACGCACAACCACAGCGCGGCCATCCGCGGCTTCCAGGCACCGAGCAGATAGTGGATGCCCAGTGCGATCGGAAGGAACACCAGCAGGAACAGGAAGGAGTTGAAAAGCATCGTCGTTCGGCGCTCAGTCGATCTCGGCCAGCGTCGCCTGCTCACCGTCGGTCAACGGCAAGGACAGGGCCATTTCGGAGTATTCCCAGATCACCAGTTTCAGGCTGGACGGCCATTGCGCCCGCTGCGGCAGCGCGGCCAGCAATGCGCCGGAGAACTGGCCGCCATCCAGGCTCTGGTTCCACACTTCACGCCCCAGCGCGTTGCCGAGGCGTTCGGCGAACAGGCTGCGGCGGCCGTTGGAACTGCCCAGCAGCAGCACCTCCACCGGCGGGGTGTCATCGAGCAGTCCACCGCTGCGCAGCGGTTCGATCACCTGCACAGGCTCGCGGTCCAGTGCCGGCCGCCAGCGTGGCGGCGCATGCTCCAGCCCGGCCAGCACGATGAGGTCGCCCATGCGCGGCTGGGCCGGGCCCGGGGCGCCCACCTCGAACGCCTGCTGTCCGCGACCGCCCAGCAACGGCAGGGCGGACGCGGCGACCGCATCGGCGGCGCGCTGCGCGCCGATCCGGTTCATGTGCACGTCGGTGCGGAAGAACACCGGTTCGGATGCGTCCTGCAGCACCGGCAGCAGGTCGGTGGACGGCACGCCGGCGGCGGCGAGCGCCTGCTGCCACTGCCCCAGGCGCGCGCGCATCGGCGCGGAATGGCGCAGGCCGCAGGTGTGGGACGCCTCAATCCGCGATTTGTCCGGCACCACCACCACCAGCAGTTGCACGCCCTGCGCCTTGAGCTGCTGCGACCAGTGCTGCATCAGGCGCGTACGCTGGGCGAAGACGGCATCGCCGGTACCGGCCGGCGGGCGCAGCCCATCGCGGTAGAACAGCCAGTCCGGGCAGCCCAACGCCACCTGCGGACCGGTGTCGCCCAGAAAGCGGTAGCGCACGGCGGCACTGGCCAGATCGGCCTGCGCCTGTATGGGCAGCTTCAGCGCGTCGTTGATCGCGCGTCCGGCTTCGCCATCGGCCCAGCGCGCCGGCGCCAGTGAGGCCGCCGGCAGTCTGGCGTGGGCCAGCATCCAGGCGCCGGACGCCAGGCCGAACACGAGCAGCACGATCACCACCACAGCGGTGGCGATGTGCGCACGGGCCGGCGCGGCCGGTGGCAGGGGCGCGGGTGCGCCGGGGCGGGCACTCATCGGATCACTGTCCCAGGGCTTTGAGCAGGCGCGCCTGCCACTGCTGCGGCGTCATGATCGAGGCGTTGTCCCACTGGCCACGCGCGTCCGGGCCCTGCACGTAGGAGGGCTCGAACATCTGCCATACCAGCACCTGCGGCTTGTGCTGCTTGAACTCGGGCGATTCCAGGTACTCCAGCAGCATCACCCAGTGACCCACGTTGCCGGGCTTCCAGTTCACCGACACCGGCCGGTCGAGCACATTGGACAGCTTCTGCGGGAACCCGAAGTACGGCTGCACCATGCTGTGTCCGGTCACGTGCACGGGCGCGGGCGCGTCATCCAGCAGCGACTGCTGGTCGGACTGGCGTCGCACGGTGAAGGTGTCGCGACCGATGGCCTTGCGCTGTGCGTCGGTGAGGAACAGCTCGGCCAGATCGCCGAAGCGGCGCTCCTTGATCTCGCTGCCCAGCGCCATGCCGGTGCCGGCCTCGCCAGCGAGCGTGGGCACCTGCTGCCGCACCTGGGCAGCCACGGCCACGGCCACCGCATCGGCGGCGGCCTGGGTCCAGTGCTGATCGCTGCGGTAGAACACGTCCTGCCCGCCCTGCTTGGTCTGGCGCAGCACCTGCAGCGCGTCCACCGCCGGCACGCCCGCCTTCTCCAGGCCGTCGTGCACCAGCGCATAGCGCCCCCGCACCGCATCCCCCAGCCGTTTGCCGTCGGGCAGCCTGTCCTCGTAGAACAGCGCCTTGTCCGGCAGCACCAGCACCTCCAGTTTGACGCCGGCGGCGTCCAGGGCGCGCTTGGCATCGGCGATCAGTGCGGTGTTGCGGGCGATGGCCGGCGCATCCACGTCGGTCAGGCTGCCCCAGGCCGGGAACAACCAGCCGTCCTTGCCGATCAGCACGATCGAGGAATCCTGGTTGGCCGCGGCGGGGGCCGGCGCTGCGGCCGGCGCCTGGGCAACTGCCGGGGCCGTTGCCAGCAACGTGGCGCACAAGGCGGCCGGCAGCAGCAGCGCCGAACGGATCGGCGGCGTGGGGCGATGGGGTCGGGTCATCGTCGATTCCTTTTCGATGGTCAGTAGTAGAGCGTGGCGGTGGCGAACAGGCCCTTGGCCCGCTGGGTGTCGCCGCCGCCAATGGCAAAGCGGTACTGCACGCCCAGATCGAGGTACGAGCGCGCCGCGTTGTAGTGGTCTTCGCGGAACCAGTAGCGCACGCCCACGCCCGGCCCGGCACCCAGCGACCAGCTGCTGGCGGTGTCGGACAGGTCGAAGGACTGCGCGCCGATCAACGGATAGGCGATGCCGCGCACCTTGGAACGCTGATCGATCCAGTCCGCACCGACCACCAGGTAGGGATTGATCACCCAGCGGGTCTGGTCGGCGCCGAAACGGTAGCTGCGTCCGGCACGCAGCTCGGCCGCGCCAAACCACTGCTGGCGGCGCAGGCGGCCGTCGGAGTCGGTCAGGCGCGCCATCGTGTCACCGTTCATGTCGATGCGGTCGACGGTGAAATGCGCACGGTTGTCATCCCAGCTGAAGCCGGCCTGGGCATAGCCGCTGATGGTCCACCACTGATTGACGTCGGTGCGCACGCCGGTGCCGTTGTAGAAGCCGTAGGTCAGGTAGGACATCCAGCCGCCGGCGTTGTCGCTGAGCCGGTAGCGCGCGGCGGTGGTCATCTGCAGCGGCTGGCTGGATTCCAGCTGGATACGGCACTGGATCGCCGCCGAATCCGGGTAGACGCCGCCGTTGCGGGTGGCCGTGCCGATGAACTGGCGGCGCTCGATGCCGGCGCTCAGGCCGGTCTGGCCGAAGGCGTAGCGGACGCCGAACGAGGCGATGGTGGACGGCCAGCCGGCAATGGAGCGCGACCGGCTGAGGCGTTCGGCACGCGCGCGTGCGTCTTCGGTCGCCACGCCCGTGCAGGGGTCCACGGCCAGGATCGACTCGTAGGTCCCGCCTTCGTCGTACAGCGTGTTGGCGATGCGCGCATACGCCTCCAGCGTCCCGTGGCGGGTGTTCAACGCCGGCGGACGCCAGAACGCTTCCAGCGTACCGAACACCGAATCGCCGGGCGTGCTGATGGCCGCGCCGCCCAGATTGGTGGCGGCCTGGCGGGCACCGCGGTAGCCGGCCGAGGCGGTGATGCCCCATTCGCGCGAGAGATTGGCGATCGAGCTGCGGGTGTTGTAGCGCTGGCTTTTGTCCAGCTTCAGCGTCCCCGCGTCGGCGCTGTCGATGGCGCCGCGCAGCAGGCTCACGGCCTGGCGGTTGTCGCCACTGGCGGCACTGGCGTAGGCCTGGTCCAGCACCACGGTCGGCGGTGCCTTGCCGGTGGCCTGGGCCGCGCGGAAATCGGCCAGCGCCTGTTCGGGCTGGCCGACGCGCTGGTTGAGGTAGCCGCGCTGCATCAGCAGACCGGCATCGGCGGGCCTGGCTGCCAACGCCGTATCCAGCCGCTCACGGGCCTGTGCCGCCTGGGCGCGATCACCGGCCGACAGCGTGGTGGTCAGCAGCGACTGCAGTGTCGGGTTCTGCGGATCTTCCTCCACTGCGCGCTGCGCCTGGCGGATCGCTTCCTGGTAGTCCTGCCGGCCGAACGCCGCGTAGGCACGCTGCGCGGGGCCGCCTTCGCCCTGCAGGTCGGCCGGCATCAGTTCGCACTGCGTGCCGTAGGGCGTGTCGCGGCACTGCTGGAACGGTGCAGGGTAATCGGCCAGGGTGAGTTCCTTGCCGCTTCCGGCATGGCGCAGCGTCTTGGCACGCTGCGCCACGGCAGCCTCGAGGACCTGGCGCGCATCGCCATCCAGGTCGGCATAGGTGTCCTGCCGCAGCGGCTGCAGCAGCGCCGCCGCGCGCGCGCGGTCACCGGCCGCGATGGCGGCATCGGTGGCGAGCAGTCGCACATTGCGCCGCTGCTGGTCGTCCAGCCAGTCCTGCTGCAAGGCCGCATCGAAGTCGGCATTGGCCGCCTCGGTCTTGCCCTGGCGCTGGCGCAGGTATGCGCGCATGACCAGTGCCACGGTATCTTCGCTGTCGTTTTCCAGCGCCTGGTCGGCGGTGCGCTCGGCCGCAGGCAACTGCTCGTCGAGCAGTTGCGCGGTCATCAGCAGCAATCGGTGGGATGCCACGTCCGGCGCACGCGCAACGGCCTCCCGGGCATAGCCGGTGGCCGCGTTGAAATCCTGCGCGATCAGCGCCTGGTAGCCTTCCTGCGCCGGCTTGACCGCGCGCTGGCGCCCCAGCGCGACACGCTTGGCCTGCAGGTCGCCGACATTGGGCGCGCCCAACTGGATGGCCATCGCCGCCGCCGCATCGGCCTGTTCCAACTGCTGCTGCGCTTCCAGCGACGCCACCCACAGGGTCGCCCAGGCGCCCTGCTGCGGCTGCTGGCGGAAGGCCTGCTCGGCCTTGCTGGCCGCTTCATCCATGCGGTCGTTGTTGTAGGCCTCGTACGCCTGCGTGGCCAGCGCGAAGGCACGCTGGTACGCCTGTTCGGACGCGCTTGGCCGGGCGGCCGCGGACGGGCGGCCGCCGCTGGTGGAGGCACCGCGCGCTGGCGCCGCAGCGGCCAGACCGGGCAGCGCCGGGTCGCGCAGGCCATCGGCGATGGCCCGCTGGGCCAGGCGGCGTGCCTCGTCGGGGCGGCCGAGTTTCTGCGCGGCGTAGATCTGCAGCAGGCGCAGGCGGACCACGTCGGGGCGCAGGCGCGCCGCCTCGGTGGCCGTGCGGTAGGCCTGCGGATAGTCACCGCGCTCGTAGGCACCGAACGCCTGCTCGGCAATGCGGTAGGCGTTGCCGGACAGCGGCAGCGGTTCCTGCGCCTGCGCGCTGGCGCAACCCAGCCCGAGCAGGCTCAGCGCAATCATGCTCGAAAGCAGCGTGGTTCTCATGCCTTCAGCTCTCCGCTGGCACTGTACTGGGGAAGGCCCGAGCGGCGGTGCTGCTCGCGCACGGCGGTGGCGATGGCCGCTTCGGTGGCCACGCCATGTTTGACCAGATAGTCGCCGATGCGGCCGTCGCGCTGCGGCTTGTACTCGTCCAGCACGCGCTCGAACTGGTCGCGCGGGATCAGGCGCATTTCCACCAGCAGGTCGCCGAGCAGCGGCACCGCGTCGATGCGGTAGGTCTCGCCACTGATCAGGCGCAGGCCGGCATTGATCTCGCTTTCGCGGGCGATCGACTGCACCACCGAGGTGGCCGGCAGCCCCTTCAGCAGTTGCGCCTGTTCGGCCTCGGACAACGGGTTGGCGACCGCCACCGACAGTTCGTCGGGCGTGTCCGAGGGCAGCGGCAGCAGCCGCCACTGCACGCATGCGTCCACCGGCAGCGGGAACTGCCCGCTGTGCAGGTACGCCACGTCGATCACCGCCCGCGGCAGGTCACCCTGGAAGGCGATGGCTTCGGCCAGCGTTTCATCATCCAACCACCCCTGCGAGACCAGAATGCGGCCGAGCGGCTGCTGACGCCCCCCCTCCTGCTGCTGCAACGCTTCTTCCAGCCGTTCCGGCTCGACCGCCTGCCAGGTGGTGAGCAGCTCGCCCAGGCGCTTGCGGGTCTGCACAAGCTGCGAGGCGCTGGGGAAATCGTGCATGGTCTTGTCCCATACCATGCGCTTGCCGAACAGCAGGTACAGCAGGAACATCCGCCACGCGCGGGCGGTGGCCATGAAGTTGATCATGTTGCCGACCACCATGCGCGGGATCGACATCAGCGCATGTTCCCAGCCGTACAGCTTGTTGACGAAATAGAAGCGCTGCACCACGCGCGTGGCCAGTGCGGCGGTGGTCAGCAGCGCCACGTTCATCTGCCAGGTGCCGGCCTGGAAGATGGTGGGGAACTGGGTGTTCCACAGGCCGCTGACCTTGAGCACCCAGAACAGCAGCAACTGCAGGAAGATCACGTAGGCAATGATGCTGACGAAGGACGTGACAATGCCCTTGCGATCGCGAGCGAGCAGATATTTGGTCGCCAGCGAGCCGCGCCAGCCCAGCGTTTCCCAGCTCTGCAGGCCGATGCCCAGCACCCAGCGCGCCTTCTGCCGGTAGGACGCGCGGAAGTTGTCGGGGAAGTACTCACGCACGCACAGCGCCATGCCCTGGGTGCGCTCGCGCACCGGACCCCAGCCAAACCACGACGGACGGCGCACGCGGAACTGCACCGGGAAGCGCGCGAAGATGGAATGCATGCCCATCGCCGCCAGTCGCGCGCCGACGTCGTAATCCTCGGTCAGGCTGTCAGTGTTGAACGGCTGGTTGTTGGTGGCCTCGCTCAGTGCCAGCAGTGCCTTGCGCGAGAAACACGTGCCGACGCCGGCCGAGGGCACCATGCCGGAAACGCTCTCGCGCACCACCAGGTCCTTGGCGTGCCATTCGGCGAACTCGTCCATGTACACGCCGGCGATCAGCTCGTACCACTCGCGGTCCAGCGAGGTCACCGGCAACTGGATCATGTCCTTGCGCGGCAGCAGGTAGTTGAAGAAGCGCAGCTCCATCGGGTGCAGCACGTCCTCGCTGTCGTGCAGGATCACTCCGGCAAACTCGATGCCGTGGCGCTTCTCGTAGTCGAAGATCGACAGGATCAGCCAGTTCAGGCAGTCGGCCTTGCTGGTCGGCCCCGGATGCGGCACTTCGACGCGACGCAGCCGCTTGTAGCGGCGGCGCATGCGTTCCACTTCGGCAATGGTTTCGGCATCGTTGGGATAGGTGCCCACGAAGACGATGTACTCGCGGTAGTCGAGCACGTCGATCATGTTCTCGACCATCTGCGCGATCACGTCGTACTCGGCCCAGGCCGGCACCATGATCGCCAGCGGCTGTTCCGGCCGCTGCAGCAGGTCCTGCTGGGTCAGCGGCCGGTATTCGCGGCGCTTCTTCACTGTCAGGGTGCGCCAGGTTTCGCGCACCCAATACCAGACATCGATGAACAGGTCGTCCAGGCTGGAAATCAGGATCAACACGGCCACCGCCGCCGCGACGGTTTCCAGTCCGGCGTAGTAGTTGGCCAGGTAGATATCCCAGTGCAGGCCGTCCACGGCGAATCAGTGACCGGTCGAGGCGGACTTGCGGCGACGACGGACCTGCGCAACGCGCGCGGCCAGCAGCATGAACACCACCACGCCCACCAGCACCAGCAGCCACACCATGTGCTGCTGCCAGACCGGTTCGGGATTGCCCTGCTTGGCGACGTTGGCGCCGGTCGGGTCCTGGCCATCGAAGTCCTGGACCACGCCACGCCCGTCCAGCAGCGCGATGTTGCCGCGGATCAGCCGGAACGGTTCACCGATCTGCGGCGCATGCGCGCCGAGCTCGCGGTAGATCACCCCGGTCCTGTCGCCGCTGCCGACGACTTCCACCAGCGCCGACTGGTCCAGCCCGGCCACATCCAGCAGCACCTGCTTGCCGGTGCCGGCGATCACCAGGTGGCCATCGCGCACCGCGCCGCTGGACGCCACGTCCTGCGGGGCCAGCGCAAAGCTCAGGTAGGCACCGGCCGGCGCGATGGACGCCTTGGCGTCACTGACCTTGAGCACCGCGTGGGTCGGCGAGGCGCCGGCGGCGCTGGCGATGTGGATCACCTTGGCCAGCGAGGCCGGCGCATCCTGCAGCCAGGTCGCCGGTACGAACACGTCGTGCTTGCCGGCGAGCTGCGCGGCGGCGCCGACGAAGTCCGGCGCCATGCTGCGGTCGGCCAGGCGCAGGTGGCTGCTGGGCAGCACCGACACCGGATAGCCGGTGGCCGGGTCATGGCAGTACGGCCGCGCCGGTTGGCGCAGGAAGCTGATTTTTACCTGATTGCGGGCGGCCAGCGCGTAGCTGGGCACGGTGGCGACCAGGCGTTGCGGCTTGCCGTCGTTGGCCAGCACCTTGGCGCCGAGCAGGTAGTCGTTGAAGAAGATGGACGCTACCGCGCCCTGCCCGGCCGGGTTCGGCGCGGCAGACACGTCGAGCACCACTTCGCTGGGCAGACGGCCTTCGCTGGACAGTCCGCCCAGATCGAACGTGGCAATGCGGTCACCGCGCGTGACGATGTCCTGGGTGCCGGCCATCGCTCCGAGGCGGCTGAGCAGCACCACGTCCTTGTCGGCCTGCGGCAGCAGCGCCTGCTCCACCTGCAGCGAACGGCCCAGCGCATAGGCGCGCCACTGTTCGGTCAGCAGGCCGGCCACCTTGGCGCCGGCCCCCACCGCGACCAGCAGGGTCGGACGCCCGCCGACCATCGCCACCTGCACCGACGCGGTCCCCGGGGCGGTTTCCAGGCCGGCCATGTCGGCGCGGCGCCACTGGGTGAATGCCGCTGCCGCATCGGGCGACGCCGCAGCGACCTCGGTCGCCAGCGCATCCAGCGCGGCGCGCACGGCGGCACGCAGCGGGTCGCTGGTCACCGCCACGTCCGGCGCGAGCGGACCGTCGGCCAGCGACAGCAGCGCGCCGACTTCGGCCAGACTGCCGATCCGGTGGGCGGCGCTGCCATCTGCAAGGGCGGCATACGCGGGAATGCCCGCCAGGCTGGCCGGGATCACCAGCCCGCGCAGGTCCACCGTGCCGCCCACGGCCGGCAGGCCCACCACGTCCACGCGCTTGCCGCCATTTTCCAGTGCAGTGCCCACGCGCCAGGCCGCGTCGTAGCTTTCCACGCCGAGCGCGCGGCCATCGACCAGCAGGCGGACCCGGGCCGGCAACGCGCCCCATGCCTTGGCCACGGTGTCGATCTGGCGGCCATCGAAGCGATAGCTGAAGCGCGTGTCCGGCGACAGCCGCAACACGTTGGCCGGCGCGCTCTGGTCGGCGCACTGGTAGTCGGACACCACGGACCACCAGCCCACGCCGAAGCGGACGAAGCCGCTGGGACGGGCGAAGCCGTCGATGCCGATCAACTGGCTGGCGTCGCCCTGCGCGTCGGTGATCGAGCGCGCCGAGACCGGGTCGCCATCAACCGACAGCAGACTGGAGGTACGCCCGGTATGGCCGCGCACGTAGCGGGCATCGAGCTGCAGCTGCGCCTCGCGGGTCTCCACCCCGGCGGGCACCGGCAGGTAGATCTCGCGCTGGCTCTCCTGCCCGCTCAGCACCACCGGCTGGGTGAAGCCCAGGTCGCGGAGGGTCATGCTGCGGCTGACCGTGCTGTCGCCGGCCCACTCGGTGAACTGGCCGGCCACACTGTCGGCAGCCAGCGCCGTCGGCAGGGGACAGATCAGGACCAGGGCCAGCGGCAATACCTTGGAGAAGCGTGCGGTACTACGGTTGGTCTTGGTCATGAGGTGGCTTCAGTCAGGAAGGGAGTGGACAGAGCGTCGACCGCACGGCCGGGCACGAACTCGTCAAAGGGCACGCCGCGCAGCGCGGCGACGATGCGCGCGGATGCACGGCCGTCGCCGTAAGGGCTGGCATCGGGGCGGAACCGCGCAGGGGTCGGTGCGGCATCGCAGGCGGCGCCAACCTCGGCAACGATGCGCGCCGCGTCGGTGCCGACCAGCTTGACCACCCCGGCCTGCACGGCTTCAGGGCGTTCGGTGACATCGCGCATCACCAGCACCGGACGGCCGAGCGCCGGCGCTTCTTCCTGCACACCGCCCGAGTCGGTGAGCACCACATGCGCGCGCTGCATCAGGCGGACGAAGTGCAGGTAATCCTGCGGCGGGATCAGGTGCACATTGTCCAGGCCGCCGAGGTGCTGGTGCACCGGGCCCTGCACGTTCGGATTGAGGTGGACCGGATAAACGATTTCCAGATCCGGGCGACGGGCCAGCTCGGCCAGCGCGCGGCAGATGTTGGCAAAGCCGTCGCCGAAGCTTTCGCGGCGGTGCCCGGTGACCAGCAGCAGCTTGCGACCCGGGGTGAGGAACGGGAACGCGGCATCCAGACCCGCGCGCAGCGGCGCGTCGCGATCGATGCGGTCCACGGTCTGTTCCAGCGCATCGATCACGGTGTTGCCGGTGATGGTGATGCGGCCCCCGAGATTCTCCTGCTCCAGGTTGTAGCGGGAGCTGGCAGTAGGAGCGAACAGATGATCGGCGACCACGTCGATGACGCGGCGGTTCATTTCCTCGGGCCAGGGCTGATCGAGGTTGCCGGTGCGCAGCCCGGCTTCGACATGCCCGACCGGGATGCGCCGATGGAAGGCGGCCAGCGCAGCGGTCATCGCGGTGCTGGTATCGCCATGCACCAGAACGCGGTCGGGCTGCACCTGCTCGTAGAGCGCATCGAGTTTGGCGAACAACCGGCCGCACAAGCCGTTGAGCGTCTGGTTGGCGACCATGACGTCGAGGTCGTGATCGGGTTGGATGTCGAACAGCGACATCACCTGATCAAGCATCGCCCGGTGCTGTCCGGTGATGCAGACCACGGAGTGGATTCCCGGCGCTGCTTCCAGCGCGCGGACCAGGGGGCCCATCTTGATGGCTTCAGGGCGAGTACCAAAGACAGAGAGAACCTTCACCTGACCGCTCCATGTGCTGACTAACGATGTGTGACGTCCATCACGCAAATCGTAGGCCAAGTGGGGCTTCCTAGCCAGCTCAACGTGATGCGTATCACATTTCGACATCCAATGTGACGCTGTACGTCACTTTGTGTCGCCACCCGGATGTGATTGTCTCTCTGTGGGCGCGTTACTCGGGTGAAAGTTCGAACACCTGGCGCAGATAGGCCAGGTAGCCGGGGTCGTCGCACATGCTCTTGCCGGGCGAGTCGCTGAGTTTTGCCACCGGCTGGCCGTTGCAGCGGACCATCTTGATGACGATGTTGAGGGGCGTCGGACCGAGGTCGTTGGTGAGGTGCGTGCCCACGCCGAACGCCACCTGGCAGCGCCCGCGGAAATAGTCGAACAGCTGCATCACCTTTTCGATGTTGAGCCCGTCGCTGAACACCAGCACTTTGCTGCGCGGGTCGACACGACGTGCGTTGAAGTGCGCGAGCATGCGGTCGCCCCAGGCGAACGGATCGCCCGAATCGTGGCGCACGCCATCGAACAGCTTGCAGAAGTACATGTCGAAATCGCGCAGGAAGGCCTCCAGTCCGACCACGTCCGACAGGGCGATGCCGAGGTCGCCACGGTACTCGCGTGCCCACGATTCCAGCGCCGCCACCTGCGAATCGCGCAGGCGCGGCCCCAATGCCTGGAACGCCTGCAGGTACTCGTGCGCCATCGTGCCGTGCGGCGTCATGCCGTACAGGCGGGCGAAATGCACGTTGCTGGTGCCCACGAACTGCGCGCCCAACGCATCACGCATCATCGGCAGCATGCGCGCGTGCCACGCGCGCGAGTAGCGGCGGCGGCTGCCGTAGTCGGCAATGCGGCACAGCTCGAAGCCGGGCGTATCGCGCAGCAGTGCGGTCTTGGCCTGCAGCCGCCGCTCGCCTTCGGCGAAGTCGGGCGTGCTGGTATTGCGGAACCAGACCTCGTTGATGATCGCCAGCAGCGGTACTTCGAACAGGATGGTGTGCAGCCACGGGCCGGTGATGTCCAGCTCGATCTCGCCGGGAACGGTGTCCGATGCGCGCAGGCCGATGTACTTGCGGTCCAGGTGGAACAACCCGAGAAAGTCGGCGAAGTCCGGCTTGACGAAGCGCAGGCCGCGTACGTAGTCCAGCTCTTCGGCGGTGAAACGCAGGCGGCACAGGTGGTCGATCTCGTCGTTGATCTGATCGATGTACTGCGCCAGGTCGATACCCGGCGTGCGGCATTTGAACCGGTACTGCACCTGGGCGCCGGGATGCTGGTGCAGCACCGCCTGCATCATGGTGAATTTGTACAGGTCGGTGTCGAGCAGGGACTGGATGATCATGCGGAATCCACGCGCGTTCGGAAGGTGCGCCGGTAAAGTATGCGCCGGGCGTGGCGTTCACCGCCGCCCGGGCGCGGCCGTGCTTGACCACGCGTTCATCTCGGTGCGGCCTCAGGCCGGGCGTCGTGCCCGCAGCAGACGCGGCACCTGCGCCGCCGCGTGGGCCCAGATCGCTGTCCATACCGCGCCCTGCACCAGCAGGTTGCGGCGCGGCGCCTCGAACTTGCGGAAGTAACGCCACAGTCCGCGGTGCTTGTGCCATTCGACGAAGAACGGCCGCGAGCGGCTGGAGACGCCACGGACGTGGGTGACCTGCAGATCGTTGGCAATGGCCACCACCGCCCCGGCATCGCGGGCGCGGCGGCACAGGTCCAGGTCTTCGGCATGCAGGCGGTAACCGGCATCCCACCCGCCAAGGCGGTCGAACAGACTCCGTGGCATCAGCAGCAGCGCACCGGACAGCGCCGGCACGACCTGCAGGGTCTGCGCCGGATCGGCCGGAATCGCCAGGCGCGCGCCACGGCCGGGATTGCGCAGCATCGCGGCGAAATCCGGATCGCGGCGGCGTACCGCGTCGTCGCGGCGACCGTCCTCGTCCACCTGTTCCACCCCGAGCAGACAGTCGCCCAGTTCGGCGGCGCGGGCGCACAGCCGCGACAATGTGTCCGGCACGACCAGCAGGTCCGGGTTGATGAAGGCCAACCACGGCGCCTGGCAGTCGGCCACGCCCTGGTTGTTGGCGGCCGCAAACCCGGGGTTGTCCGGATTGGCGATGAAGCGTACCCGCGCATCGGCCGTGGCGTGGCGCTGCACGATGTCCAGGGTCGCGTCGGTCGAGCCGTTGTCGACCACGCGGATCTCGGCGACATCGTGGGCGGCGCGCAGCCGGGTCAGGCAGGCATCGAGGGTGCTGCCGCTCTGGTAGCTGACAATGATGGCGGCGATGGCGTGGCTCAAGCGGGAAACTCCGGTGCGGCGGGCGGCGCGAACAGGTCACCCTGTGCACGTGGCATTATCGCCTGCTGGTAGCTCTGCTGCAGCGCCTGGCGTGCCTGGCGCAGCGGATCGCCCATCAGAAAGGCGGCAAGCCGTGGCCGCCAGCCAGGCCAGCGCGTGCCCAGCGCGTCCATGTCCCCGTCGTGCGCACGGCCCTCGTCTGCCCGCGCGACGAACGCGGTTTCGCACAGCGCATTGCGCCAGCCCAGCCCGGCCATGCGCAGGCTCAGGTCGATCAGCGCCGCATTCCAGGAGCCGTAGCTGTGCGCGTCCAGGCCCCCCGCCCTGCGCCGCGCGTTGCCGCGCAGCAGCACCGCGTGGGTCACCGCCGAGGGCAGTTCGGGGTGCACTGGCGGCAATGCCGCGCAGGCATGGGCCACGGCATCGAGCGCCTCCGGGACCGGATTGATTTCACCCAGCCGTGGCCAGGCGGCGGTTTCACCGGCATTGCACCACGGCGTGGCCGAGCCGATCGACGGATCGTGCGCGAAACAGGCCTCCAGCTGCTGCAACCAGCCCGGCGCGGGGATCGCATCGGGCGCCAGCACCACCACATCGGCACCGGCACAGGCCTGCAGCATCTCATCCAGGTGCGCCACCTCGCCGATGCTGCGCGCGCGCCGGGTGTATTCGGCACGCAGCCGGGTCTGCGCCAGCCAGTGCTCGATCACCGCCTGCGCCCGGGGCCCGGCCTGCCCGTCGTCGGCCAGCCACACCGCCGTACCGGCAGCGGTGCCGGTCTCCAGGGCGCCCAGGCACTGGTCCAGGGCGGTGTCGTCGACGCCGATCGGCAGCAACACGATCGTCCCCATCGCTTCCCCCTGTCTGTGGTGGGTGCCGGATGCGCGCAGCGTAACAGGCAGCGCGGGGGGGCGCGTCAGTTCTTCTTCGGGTGGTTCGGGAACGGCTCCATCGCACGGAAGCGGCTGCTGTATTCGTCGGTCAGGTTGCGCGACTCCTGCGCGTTGCGCACGATCGTCGGGGTGAGCAGTACGATCACTTCCGAGCGACCGCTGTTCTGGGTCTTCCTGCCGAACAGCGCACCCAGCACCGGGATCTTGCTCAGCCCCGGCACGCCGTTGCTGCCATCCTCGTCGGAGTTGGTGATCAGTCCGGCCAGCATGATGGTATCGCCGCTCTGCACGGCCGCCTCGGTGGAGATCTTGCGGGTATTGATCGGCGGGTTGCAGGTGGTCTTGGTCGGATCGCAGCCGGCGGGAATCGCGCCGGCCGAGCTGACCTCCTGCACGATGTCCAGGAACACCACGCCATCGCGGGTGATGCGCGGGCGCACCTTGAGGATCACGCCCGTGTCCAGGTACTGCACCTGGCTGTAAGTGTTGTCGCCGCCCACGCCGGTGTTGACCGAGACCGAGTTGATCGGGATCTGGGTGCCGACGTTGAGCGTCGCCTCGGCATTGTTGCGCACGAAGATGGAGGGGGTCTGCAGAAGGCGCAGGTTGCTGACCTTGTCCAGCGCGGTGACCACGGCGGCCGCGTTCTTGCCAAGGAAGGTCCAGCCCACGCCCCCATCGCCGACGACCCCGGAAATGCTGCCCCAGATCGAGCGGCCCAGGGCGCTGGGCAGGTCGACGCCGCTTTCGGTCTTGCCGGTGGCCACGGCCTGCTCGAAGAACCAGTTGACGCCGTAGCTGAGGTCGCCGGTGAGCGACACTTCGGCCACCTGCGCCTCGATGTGCACCTGCATCGGCATCACGTCGAGCTTTTCGATCACCTCGCGGATGGAGCGCCAGGCCTGCGGCGTGGACCGCACCAGCAGGGTGTTGGTTTCCTCCACCGCCGACACGCCGACGCTGTCGCCCTGCACTTCCAGGTTGAAGCTGGCGTTGCCTGCCTGCCGCTGCGGCAGGCTCATGCTGCCCTCGCCCAACCCGCCACGGCTGTTGCCGTTGCCGCTGCCGGTGGTACTGATGTTGTTGGTGTTGCCGCCCAGGTCGCGGCTGCCGACCTCCATCTGCGAGCCCCCCGGCGCCAGCGAGGCGCTGCTGCTGCCACGGCCGCGGCCGTTCTCGCTGGCGAACGCCTCGGCCAGGCGCTCGGCCAGGTCCTTGGCTTTGACGTAGCGCAGCTCGTAGGAGAACAGGCGGGCGCTGCCGCCGGCAGTGTCGATGCGGTCCAGCCACTGCTGGATCTGGTCCAGGTAACGTGCCTGTGGGGTGATCACCAGCACCGCGTTGGCGTTTTCCAGCGGCAGGAAGCGGAACATGCCCGCGCTGGGGGTTTTGCTCTCTTCGCCGAACACCTTTTCCAGATCCGCAGCGACCTGCTCGGCCTTGCCCGACTGGATCGGGAACACGCCCACCGACATGCCCGACAACCAGTCGACGTCGAAGATCTCCACCGTGCGCAGGTAGTTTTCCAGTTCGTTGCGGGTACCGCCGAGGGTGATCACGTTGCGCCCGCTGTCGACGTTGACGATCGCGTTGGGCCGCGCATACGGCTCCAGGACCTTCTTCATCTCCGTGGCGGAAATGAACTGCAGCGGCACCACGCGCACCTCGAAGCCACGCGCGCTGGCGGCCGGGGCGGTGCTCGGCGCGACCGTGCCGGCGAGCGCCTGGTCGGCGGGCACGATGTTGTACCGGCCGCCGCTGTAGACCATGCGCGCGTTGTTCCAGCCCAGCACCATTTCCAGCAGGTTCAGCGCCTGCGCCGACGACACCGGCTTGGGCGTGGCCAGCGTCACGGTGCCCTGCACGCCCGGCGCGATCACGTAGTTCTGCCCGAGCATGTCGCCCAGGATGGCCTTGACCACGGCATGCACCGATTCGCCTTCAAAGTTGAAGGTCGCCTGCCCGCTGCCGGCCTGCGAGAGCGCCGGCTGCGGCGCCGCAGCGGCGCTGCGGTTGATCATGGTGCCGGTGCCGCGGCGGATCACCGCCTGCGGTGCGCCGGCCTCCAGGCCTTCGGTGGCCACGCCCTCGCGCGAGCCGTCGCCGGCCACCACCTGGTGCGGCCCGTCCAGCACGGCGTCGCGACGCACCTCGGGAGCAGGCACGGTGGCGCAGCCCACCAGCAGGGCCACGGCAAAGGAAATCGGGAAAAGACGCAGTGTCATGCTTTCACTCTAAGGGTTTTGGCCGGAGCCGCCCGCGGGCGGTCGCTGCGACGACTGTTGTTGTTGCTGCTGTTGCTGCAGTTGCTGGCGGCGCGCCTGGATGCGCTCGCGGATCGCACTCATCTGTTCTTCGCTGGGGCCTTCGTTCTGCGCCGGTGCCGGCGCGGGTGCCGGTGCGACCGGCCGCGCCACCGCGGCGGGTGACGGGCCATTGGTCGGCCGGGCCTGGGCCGCCACCGACGCCGGTGGTGGAAGCGCGGGCATCGGCTGACCAGCTGGCGGCACGCCTCCACCGGGCGTGGGGTTGCCGAGCACGGTGGGCGGCTCGCCGCCCTGCCCGTTGAACACCGGCAGCTCCAGTACCTGGGTGCCGCCGGGGCCGGCGACAGTGGCACGACGCGGCTCCAGCGCCAGCAGCTGCCAGCCGTTGACAGCATCGCCATTGAGGCGCAGGCGCAACGACTGGTGCTGGTCGGTGGTGAGAATGGCCATCGCGAAACTGTCGGTGAGCAGCACGCCGGTCAGACTGACCGTGCTGGCCGCACCCGGTTCGCTGCCGCCCAGCAGGTAGGGCCGGGGGGTACGGTCTTCGGCAAACAACGGGCGCGTGCCGATGTCGGCGTAGCTCGCGGCCGTGGCCATGCGCTCGGGGGCCGCAGGCGGCAGGACCGGCAGCGCGGCGGCGCCGCGTCCGGGCGGCGGCGCCGGACCCAGGCGACCGCCCAGCCCGAACAGGGTCGCCAGCCAGATTGCCGCGGCCCAGGCCAGTACCGCAGCCAACCACCAGGTGCGCAGGGGCGCCACGTCAATTTTCATGCGCGCCCTCCTCATCCGGCACCGCGTCGCCACCGTCCGCGTCCATCGGTGCGGCGGGCATGGCCATCGCATCCCCCATCGACGGCGCGGCGACCGCTGCGGCGGATGCCGCGGCACCGGCGGCGTCGGCCGCAACGGGCGCCTGCGCGATGCCATCGGTCGCGGTGTCGTCCAGATACCCCACCAGCTCGAACGACACGTCCAGCCCCGTCCCGGTTTCGCTGGGCGACTGCTGGAAGCGCTGCGCGAGCAGGTTGAGATTGTCGATGAACAGACGCGGCGTGCCGGTTTCCAGGGTGTGCAGCACCGCCGCCATTTCCGGTATGCCGCAGCGCAGCCGCACCTGCAGCGCCACCCGTGCAAAGCGCGCATCCGGCGTGGTATCAGGCAGGGGCGAGCGGTTGCTGATCGTGCAGCTGCGATTGCCCGGGCTGGCCGAAGCAACCGCATCCTGCAGGCGGGTGGAGAGCGCGGCGGCGGCGGATTCGGCGGTGGCCTCGCGCAGGAAACCGGGGCGTCCCTGCAGCGCCGCGCGTGCCTGCGCCAGGCCCTGCGCCACCTGTGTGCGCTGCTGCAGCTGGGCCTGCACGCGTTGCTGGCGCTCCTGCAGCCCGGCAATGTCGGCATCGATGGCGCGCAGCGGCTGGGTAAACCACGGGTGCACCAGCAGCAGGTAGGCCACGCCGATCACCGCGATCAGCAGTGCCAGCGCCAGCCAGCGGTCACGGCGTGTCGTTGGTTGCGCCATCGGCACCCTCCGACGTTGACGGGATGGAGGCGGTGCCCTGGCCGGGCAGTGGCTGCAGCTCGGCGGTCAACGTGAAGCGGTCGCGGCCGGCGGCGCCACCGTCGGCCTGCAGCACACCGGTCAGGTTGACCTTGCGCCACAACGGCGACACCTGCAGCAGCGGCACCAGCTGCGAGGCTTCACGGCTGAGCCCGATCAACTGCAGCGTGTTGCCTTCGATGGACAGCTTCTCCAGATAGGTTCCGTCGGGCAGCAGCCGGGTCAGCTCGTTCCAGATTTCCACGCTGCTGGCATGGCGCCCGCGCTGTTGTTCCAGGAACGCCGCACCGTCCACCAGCGACTGCAGCTGCTGGCGTTCGGCCGCCACCTGGCGGGCGTCGCGCGCCGCTGCATCGACCTGCGCCCGCAGGCGCTCGGCCGCCGCCTGGCGGTTGTCCAGCAGCTGCAGGCCAGCAAGTACCAGCAGCAGCACGCTGGCCGCGCCCAGCAGCAGGTTCCAGCGCCGCATCGGATCGCGCGTGGCCTGGCGCTGTGCCGGCGGCAGCAGGTTCACGCCGAGCGGCACGCCGGCTGCATCGACCGCATCCAGTCCGGCCAGCCCCTGCGACCACGCGCCGTACTGCTGCGCCCACTGCGCCAGCGCCTGCAGCGGCACCACCACCAGTTCGACCTGGAGCTGGCCGTCGTCGAGCACGCCGAGCTCGCGTACGTCGAAGGCGACCTGGCTTGCATCGAACGGCGTCTGCCGGTCGATCTCGAAACGCACCACGTCGTGCAGCCGCTCGGCCGCGGCCGCCGGCAGCCGCAGTGGCCGCCGCAGCACCGCCGAGGCCGGCAGCAGCCAATGCCGCGGCAGGGTACGCAGGCGTGCGTCGCGGAGACTGTCCAGCGCAGTGGGCGACGTCGAGAGCGGCACGTCCACGACCGGGCCGATCATCGCGCCGGTTTCCTGCATCAGGCGCACCTGCCCCGCCTGCACGGACAGCAGCAGGCGCGAGCGCGACCAGCCCAGCGCCCACTGCCAGCGCGCCGGCAACCACGCCAGCAGCGAACGCCGCCACCAGCGCAGGCCACGGCCCACACCCGGCGCCATCTGCCCCTGCGCCCGCACCAGACTGTCACGCCATGCCGTCATCGTGCTGCCATTCCCTGTTCCCAGCGAAACACTGTGTAGACCCTTCCCGGCGTACCCGCCGACCCCATCCGCACGACGGCGCGCAACACCGAAACACGGCCCCGCGCGTCCGTGGCGCGGCTCTCGATACTATAGGTGCCGCCGCCGCTGGCAAGCGGTGCGACAGGAACACCGGCTTCGACCGCCGCCTGCGCACGCTCGCGTTCGGCCAGCAGCCGCTCGGCATCCAGCCCCAGCGCGCTCAATACCGGACCGGCGGCGAAGCGAGGGTCCGGCCGCGACTGGCGGCTGTACAGCGTCAGCATCGGCTCCATGCGCGCATACAGCGCCGCATCCATGCCGAGCACCCGCTGCAGTTCGCCCAGGCTGTCAAAGCGCGCATTGCGCGCGCCATACGGCAGCCCGGCTGCCCGGTAGTCCGCCGTTTCGGCGCCGCCGCCGGGTTGCTTGAGGTTGTCGGCGTCGCGCCAGTCCAGGATCGCCCCGGCCAACTGCTGGGCACGTGGCGGCGGTTCACCCAGCGCGCGCAGGAAGCCGGACAACAACGCCGCATCGGCAAGGTTGAGATTGATCTTGCCGTTCTCATCGACGATACGCAGGTCGATACGTCGTTCGTCGAACTGCCACCGGTAGCGCCGGCCATCGGGTACCCACGCCGGCTGCGTGGCGGTGGGCTGCAGGCGGTGCAGCGCGTATTCCAGCCCCGCCCGCGCATGCTCCTGGCCGATTGCGTCATCGCCGACCACGCGTTGCTGAAGATGCTCCACCCGGGCGGTAAGCGCGTACGCGCCCACCACGGCCGTCAGCAGCGCGATCAGCCACAGCACCAGTACCAGCGCGGCCCCCCGCATGCGCCGCGTCATGGGCGCGCGGCCTGCTGCTGCGACAACGCCACCACCAGCGTGGGCCAGGCCGGCCCCTGTGCGGGCTGCACATCGATGGACACCAGCAGCGGCAGGCGCCGGGTATCGTCCCACCGGTCCTGCCAGGCGCCGACGTCGCCGGTGCGCGGGTCGATGCCGCGATAGCGGAAGTGCACGCCCCGCAGGCCATCGACGAGCAGTTCGGGGGCGCGCGGCGGGGTTTCCTCGATGCGCTCGCCGTTCTGCACCAGGGTGAGCGTCAGGTCCAGCCGCTGATTGCGGCCATCGGGGCGCAGCGCGAGTTCGTGCACATACGGCCCGCCCCGGCCGAGATAGCCCGGCAGTTCGGACACGAACAGCATGTGCTGCGCGTCACCGGCGAAGTAGACCGGCTCGCGGGTCGGGTCCGGCGGCGTGGTGGCGGTGCGCGTGGCCATTGCCAGGCGGCGCCGCAGGAACCCTTCGACCGCCCGCATGCGCTCGTTGTGCGCGGCCACCGCTTCGCCCCGTTGGCTGATCGCCATCGCCGAGCGGATCGTAGCGAACGCCAGGGCCAGCCCGCCCACCAGCAGTGCGGTGGCCAGCAGCACTTCGATCAGGGTGAACCCTGCGCGGGTGTGAACCGCCAGCGGCCTCATCGGGGTGCCCCCGGCACTGCGGCCGTTGCCGGCGGCAGCAGGCGCAGACTGCGCCACTGCAGCGTCTCGCCGCCACCGTCGCCCCAGCGCACCTGCAGGGTGATCCGGGCCAGGCGCGGCGCAGCGGGGTCGATGACCGACGGCGCGGTATCGCCACGCGCGTCCACGAACGGCTCCACCTGCAGTTGCCAGCGGTAGCGGCCGTCCTCCCACTCACCGCGGGTCTGCCCCGGTTGCAGCGGCGCGTCGATGCCGGTGGCCTCGAGCAGCGACTGCGCATGCAGTACCGCGCGGGTCCGCAGATCGGACTGGCCGACCTGTCGCGACGCGCCGGACAGGCTGCCCAGCAGCAGGGTCAACGCCAGCGCCAGCAGCGCGAACGCGACGATCACTTCCAGCAGCGAATAGCCGCGCTGGCGCTTCATGGACGGTCCCGCCGCATGCCCGAGCGCACCTCGCCGGTGATCCAGCCCACCTGGATGTCCCACACCGCATCGCGCGCGCTCAATGCGATCCGTCCCCCGCTGGCGCCGCCATCGGGATAGAACGCGATGGCGGCCTGGCCGGGCCCGGGGGCGACTTCGCGCGCCGCACTGACCTGGACCTCCAGCGTCGCCGGCAGGGTGCCGTGGCGGCCATTGGCGGCGGTCCAGGTACGCGCCTTCGGGTCCACCACGAAGCGCTGCTGCTCACCGGTGGCGATCGCCTGGGTCCGGGTGTAGCGCAGCTGGTTGGCCATTTCCTTGCCGGCGTTGCGCAGCCGCATGCCGTCGATGCCCCCCCGCATGCCACTGGCGGTGATCAGCCCGACCACCGCGATCAGGGCCACCACCAGCAGCATTTCCAGCAGCGACAGGCCACGCGCGCCCGTCCGCGGGGCAGCGCGGTGGTGGCGCGGCGGGTGCGGGGCGGCCGCCTCGATCACTCGTAACGGATGTCCGCGTCGTAGCTGCTGCCGCCGACCTTGCCGTCCTTGCCGAGGCTGATCAGCTCGAACGGCTGGCCTTCGCCGGGCACGCGGTACTCCAGCGCGTGGCCCCACGGATCGTTGAGATCGGCCGGCTTGGCGTACGGGCCGAGCCAGCCGCTGCTGCCGCCGGGCTGGGTGACCAGGTCGTCGAGCTTGGCCGGCAGCTTGCCGGTGTCCAGCTGGTAGTTCTCGATCTTGCCGGCCACGGTCTGCACCTGGGCCTTGGCGATGTTGGCCTTGCCGCGGTCGGCGCCGCCGAGAACGCGACTGCCGACCAGGGTAAGCACCGCGCCGATCAGCACGATGACGATGATGATTTCCAGCAGGCTCATGCCCGACTGGTTGCGCGGCGAGGAGAAGCGGATCAGGCGGCGTTGCATGCAGTGGGCTCCTTGGATCGGGTCGGTCGGGGATGGGCCGGCGGCGCTCAGCCGATGGCGTTGGTGAGGTCGTACAGCGGCACCAGCACGGCCACGATCACCAGCCCGACCACCGAGGCCAGCACCAGGGTGATCACCGGTACCAGCGCCGACAGCAGGCGGTCGATCGCGCGTGCGCTTTCCTGTTCGAACGTGTCGGCGGTCTTGAGCAGCATGGTATCCAGCGCGCCGGATTCCTCGCCGACCTGGATCATCTGCAGGGCCAGACGTGGGAAGCGCTTGCCGCGCGCCAGCGAGGCGGACAGGCCGTTGCCGTTCTTGACCTCGTCGCTGGCCGCGTCCACGTCGGCCGCCAGCGCGCGGTTGCCCAGCACGTTGCGGGCGATGCCCAGGCCGGACAGCAGCGGCACACCATTGCGCAGCAGCGTGCCGAGGGTGCGTGCCAGCCGCGCGGTTTCCAGCTTGGCCACCAGCGCGCCGATGCCGCGGCGCTGCAGCAGCCAGCCATCCAGCGCCAGGCGGAACGCCGGCTGGCGCAGTTTGCGCTCGATCACCAGCGCCACCAGCGCCGGGACCACGATCACTGCGATCCAGCCTTCACGCACCACCGTGCCGGCCGCCAGCACCCACTGGGTGAACCAGGGCAAGGCCACGTCCAGGCTTTCGTACATGGTGGCAAACTGCGGCACCACATAACCGAGCAGGAACAGCAGCGCGCCGCCGACCACGGCCAGCAGGATCGCCGGATAGATCAGCGCGTTGATCACCCGGCCTTTCAGCTCGGCGCTGCGTTCGAGGTAGTCCGACAGGCGCTGCAGGGTGTCGTGCAGGCTGCCGCCGGCCTCACCGGCGCGCACCATGTTGATGTACAGCCGCGAGAACAGGCCGTGCTGGCGTTCCAGTGCGGTGGACAGCGCGGCGCCCCCACGCACGATGTCGCGGATCTCGGTGATCACCCGGCGGCTGCGCTCGTCCTCGGGCAGCTCCAGCAGGATGGTCAGCGCGCGATCCAGCGGCTGGCCCGCGCCGAGCAGCGTGGCCAGCTGCTGGGTGAACTGCACCAGCGCGGCGCCGTCGAACGGTTTGCGCCGCAGCAGCGTGGCCCACGACGATGCGCTGGCCACGCCGTCGCTGGCCAGCCGCGCTTCCATCGGCACGTGGCCCTGGTCCTGCAGCCGCGCGGCGACCTCGGCTTGGCTGGCGGCCTCCATCTGCCCGTCGAACAGCTCACCGTGGGCGTTGAGCGCCTTGTAGCGGTACTGGGGCATGCTCAGCCGCCGCTCCGCTGCCGGCACGCGCGGCGCATCAGGATTCCTCCGTCACGCGCAGCACTTCCTCAAGGGTGGTGTGGCCCTGCAGCGCCTTGGACAGGCCATCTTCATACATGGTGCGCATGCCGGCGGCGCGTGCGATCTGCTCGATCTCGCCCATGCCGGCACGCCGCATCACCGCACGCCGCAGTTCGTCGTTCATCACCAGGAACTCCATGATCGTGGTGCGCCCCAGGTAACCGGTGGGCGCTGCCGCCGACGGCTGCGCGCGGTACAGGAAGATCTCGCCCTGCGGCTGCAGGCGGCGCAGGCCGAACTTCTCGATCTCCTCCGGCGAGGCCGGATAGCGCAGCGCATGCGACGGCTCCAGGCGGCGCACCAGGCGCTGGGCGAGGATGCCGTTGATGGTGGACGTCAGCAGATAATCCTCCACGCCCATGTCGAGCAGGCGGGTGATGCCACCGGCGGCGTTGTTGGTATGCAGCGTGGACAGCACCAGGTGGCCGGTGAGCGCGGACTGGATGGCGATGCGCGCCGTTTCCAGATCGCGCATTTCGCCGATCATGATGATGTCCGGATCCTGGCGCACGATGCTGCGCAGGGCGTTGGCGAAATCCAACCCGATCTGTGGCTTGGCCTGGATCTGGTTGATGCCTTCGATCTGGTATTCCACCGGGTCTTCGACGGTGATGATCTTGACGTCGGCGGTGTTCAGCTGGCTCAGCGCGGTGTACAGCGTGGTGGTCTTGCCCGATCCGGTCGGGCCGGTAACCAGCAGGATGCCATGCGGCTGTTCCAGCACCCGGCGGAACTGCGGCAGGAAGGCGTCGGTGAAGCCGAGGCGCTGGAAGTCGAACACCACCGTGTCCCGGTCGAGCAGGCGCATCACCACACTCTCGCCGTGCGCGGTGGGGACCGTGCTCACGCGCAGGTCCAGCTCTTTGCCCTGCACGCGCAGCATGATGCGGCCGTCCTGCGGCAGGCGGCGTTCGGCAATGTTCAACCGGGCCATGATTTTGACGCGGCTGATCACCGCCGCGGTCAGATTGGCCGGCGGACTTTCGCCGTCGATCAGCACACCGTCGACGCGATAGCGCACCTTCAGGCGGTTCTCGAACGGTTCGATGTGGATGTCCGAGGCGCGCAGTTCCACCGCGCGTTGGATCACCAGGTTCACCAGGCGGATCACCGGCGCTTCGGAGGCCAGGTCGCGAAGATGTTCGATGTCGTCCACCGCAGCGCCTTCGCCGTCAGCGGTCTCGATGATCGCGCCCATCGCGCTGCGGCCCTGGCCGAACCAGCGTTCGATCAGATCGTCGATCTCCGAGCGCAGCCCCACGTGCAGGCGCACCGGAACCGAGGTGGCCAGCTGCACCGCCTCGGCGGCGTACGGGTCCTGCGGGTCGGAGACCCACAGGTCGAGCACGCCGTCCTGCAGCGCCAGCGGGCAGACGTGAAACTGTTTGAGAAAACGCAGCGACAGCGGCAGCGTTTCGAGCAGGGCCTCGGGCGGGCTTTCCGGAACCGCCTTGGCATCCAGCAACGGCAGCCCCAGCACCTCGCTGCTGGTCTGGGCATGGTCGCGCTCGGACACCAGACCCAGCCGCACCAGCAGCTGCAGCAGGCTGCCGCCGGATTCACGGTGCAACGGACGCGCGCGCGCGAGGTCGCCTTCCTTCAGGCGCCCCTTCTGCAGCAATACGTCGACTAGTCGTGTTTCCGCTGCGGATTCGGCAGTGGGACCGTGGGCAACCGCGTTCACGAAGCTCTCCTGGCAACCCCTGCGACTTTAGCAGTTCGTCGCGATCCTACGCGGGATTCCCCGGTGCGGAATGCAAAAGCGGGAGCCCGTCACAAGACGGACTCCCGCAGCAGGGCGATACGCTTACTGGTTGGCGACGATGCTCACGCCGCTGAACGCGGACTCGCCGACCAGCTTGATGTAGTACGTGCCCGCCACCGGCGCGGTGAAGCGCACGGTTTCACTGTTGCCCGGACGGGTCGACTTGGCGTCGTAGGCCGTCGCGGTCGGTTCCTTGCCCTGGCTGACGTACACCGACACGTTGCCGCTGCCACCGTAGGTCAGCAGGCTGAGCACCTTGCCGGCCTGGGCCTCGAAGCTGTAGAGCACTTCGCTGCCACCGGCGCCGCTCAGGCCGCCCACCGCCACCTTGTTGGTCAGCGGCGTCGCGGTCGGGCCGCAGTCCTCGGTGCACGGCTCTTCCAGCGCCTTGTCCAGCGCGGCCTTGGCATCGAGGATGCCGGTGCCGATCGGGGTGGACGCCGGAATGCTGACCGGGAACGGACGGGCCGTCTCCTTGAGCAGGGTCTCCATCGCCGCCGGGGTCAGCGGGTCGCGGTTGTTGGCGATCAAGGCGCTCTGCACCAGCGCGGCCACGGCGGCCACGTGCGGCGAGGACATCGAGGTGCCGCCCTTGCCACCGTAGGTGGAGGTGCCCAGATCCGGCGAGGTGGTGCTGCTGGACACGGCCTGCCAGACGAAGCCGCCCGGGTTGCCGTCGACGCTGCCGCCGCCACCCGGTGCGGACAGATCCACTGCCGGGCCGTAATTGGAGTAGTAGGTGATGCCACCGGTGATGCGGGTGGCACCGACGGCCACCACGTTGTTGCAGTTGGCCGGACGTGCGTTGGCCACCGGGCCGCCGTCGTTGCCTGCCGCCACGATCACCACCGTGCCGCGCTGCACCGCACCGTTGATCGCGGCCTGGTAGACCGGATCGCACGCGCCACCGCCGCCCAGGCTCATATTGATGATTTCGGCCGGGTTGGGGTTGGCCGGAATGCCGGCCACGGTGCCGCCGGACGCCCAGGTGATCGCATCGGCGATATCCGACAGGCTGCCACCACACTTGCCGAGCACGCGTACCGGCAGCACCTTGGACTTGTACGCGACACCGGCCATGCCGATGCCGTTGTTGGTCGCTTCGGCCACGGTACCGGCCACGTGCGTGCCGTGCCAGGAGCTGTCATCGGCAAGCGAGCCCTGGTAGCACTCGTTGTCGTTTTCCACCCAGTCGCCGTAGTCCAGGGCGCCGGGCACGCGGTCATTGGTGGGGCGACGCGAGCGCGCCGCGTTGCTGATGAAGTCGTAGCCCTCCAGCAGATTGCCGGTGAAGTCCACATGGTTGGGCACGATGCCGGTATCGATCACCGCCACCACCACGCCCTCACCCTGGGACACGTCCCAGGCGGCCGGTGCGTTGATGCCGCCCACGGCGTTGTGGAAATGCCACTGGTACTGCTGGTAGTACTGGTCGTTGGGCACCAGTTGCGGGGTGGCGTCGGCCTTGGCGCGCAGGTCGGCGCGCTGCATCAGCACGTCGGCCACGGCGTACTGCACCGAGGGATCGGCCGACAGTTCGGCCAGTACCTTCTGCAGTTCGGCGCCGCCGAGCCGGCTCTGCAGGCGGATCAGGTCGGCACCCACGCCGAGCGTGCGCACCACCTGCGGGCTGAGCGCGTTGGCGCGCACGGTGCCACCGTTGAGGCTCGCCCGCGACAGCGCCGAATGCACCACCTGCAGCTTGGCCGAGCGGTCGGACGCAGCAGCGGTGCCGCTGCGGTACTTGATGATGATGCCGTCGCTGACCTGCTGCGCGACAGTGGCCGCGCGTACCGGCTCTTCGGCGCGAAGGGTGCCGGCAAACGCGGCACCGGTGCCGACCGACATCGACAGCAGCGCGGCTGCCAGTACGTTGATGCGAAGGTTCTGCTTACTGATCACGTTGAAGTCCTCTTCAAGGTCATGGATCAAACGACTGTTCAGGCCAACACTCCATGCGACAACCACTGGCCGGCCCTGGCCAGGGTTCCCGTGACCCGCCCCCTCAGGCCTTGCATTTCCCGGGGCGACACCCTGCCGGTGCCGCCCCGTCCACACGCTTACCAGCCGAAGCCGGCACCCACGCCGACCGAGCTGTCATCGCTGCTGAACGCACCGCCCAGGGTGACCGTGGCGCGCTCGCTGATGGCGCGCTGGTAGCCCAGCGACAGCGCCGATTCGCCGCCCTGGAACCCGATGCCGACACCGACGCGGTTCTGCGTGCGTACGCCGGCGGCACTGGTGGCCATGTTGAGCATCGCCGCGCTCATCGCGCCCTGGCGGTCGATGCGGCGATCCTGGTGACGGAGGCGCTGGTCGATCTCGCCCTTGTAGATGTCAAAGCTGTCGGCCATCGTGGTGAAACGCTGGTCGGTGTAGCTGTTGGCGCTGGCGATGCCACCGTCGAGCTGGCCCTTGTTGACCGCGTCGGTGGCCTGGGTACCGGCCGCGACATGGGTGACCTGGCGTTCGTTGCCGGTGGCACCGACCGAGACCGTGTCGGCGCGGTCGGCGACCGAGCCCTGGCCCAGCGCCACCGAGTTGGCTGCGGTCGCCGACGCCCCCTGACCGATCGCGGTGGACGCGGCCCCGCTGGCAACCGCGCCCTCGCCCATCGCCACCGCGTTCACGGCAGACGAGGCGGCGGCGGACGGTGCCACGTAAGCCTGGCTGCCGCCCACGCTGGCGGCGGTCGGCGTGCCCTGCACGTCGGCCAGCGCCGTATCACTGGACAGCGGTACGGCCGTTTCCACGGTGGCCAGACTGGCGCTGGCCACCGTGGCACCGGCACCGCGTGCCCGTGCCGTGCCGCCACTGCCGGCCATGCGCTGGTCAAGCTCGGTGACCTTGCGGTCGAGCGCACCCAATGCATCGCCGACGTTGGCGTAGCTGGCGCCCTGGATCACGTAGTTGGGCGCCACGAACACGCCCTGCATGCCCACACTGGCACCGCCGCCGAGGAAGCTGGCAGCATCGCTCAACGACTGGAACAGCTGGCCGCCGTTGATCGCCTGGCGGCTGCCGGACGCGATCGAGCCGTTGCCCACGTTCTCCAGCGTGGTGCCCTGCAGACCGGCCAGGGTCAACGTGTCGCGGCTGCTGTCGTCATAGGTGAGCGCATTGGCCGCCACGTTCTCCACCGTGCCGATGCGGGTGTCGATATCGCCCACGCGGGTTTCCACCGCGCCCACGCGCTGGTTGGTGGTGTTGAGCTGCCCGCCGGTAACCGCATCGGTGCTGCCCTCGGCGATGCGACCGGCGCCGACGTTGACGATCCGGCGCGTGGCCGGACCATCGGTACCGTTGCCGCCGCCCACCGAGACCACGTTGGCTTCCACCGCGCGCGAACCGGCACCCAGCGCGACCGCGTTGGCGCCGGACACGCCCGCCGCAGAGCCGATGGCGATGCTGTTGGCACCGTTGCTGGCGAAGGCGCCGTTGCCGATGGCCACGCCGTTGGTCGCATTGGTGGAGGCCTGGCGGCCGATCACCGTGCTGTTGGTGCCGCGTGCGGATGCATCGGCGCCGATCGCGGTGGCTCCGGTGGCCGACGCCACCGCAGCGGTACCCAGCGCACTGCTGCGGGTCGCGCTGGCGGTCGCACCGGCACCGGCGGCGAGTGCGTCGGTGCCGCTCGCCGTGGCGACGCCGCTGCCGCTGGCCTGGAAGTGCTTGCCTACCGCATCGGCAGTGGCGGCCACGCTGTCCAGCTGCGACTTGTTGACCGCATCGGTAGCGTTGACGCCCGCACCCACGTTGGTGATGCGGCGGGTTGCCGGACCGGTGGTGCCGTTGCCGCCGCCGACCGAGACCACGTTGGCCTCGCTGGTTCGTGCACCGGCGCCAAGCGCGACGCTGCCTTCGCCGCTGGCCGAGGCGCTCTTGCCCAGCGCGGTGGCATTGATGCCGCTGTAGGCATAGCTGTCCTGGCCCAGTGCGGTGGAACCGGCCGAGGTCGCCCACGCCAGCTGCCCCACCGCCGTGCTCTGCGCGGCAGTGGCCCAGGCGTTGGCGCCGGCGGCCAGGCTGTTGGCGCCGCTGGCCTGCGACGCGTAGCCGATCGCGTTGGCATAGCTGCCCGACGCGGCACTGCCCCAGCCCAGCGCGGCAGCGTAGTCGCCGCTGGCCTCGGCACCGTAACCGAGCGCGGTGGTACGCACGCCGGTGGCGGCACTGAAGGCGCCCACGGCGGTGCTGTAGTCGCTGCCCGCCTCGGCGCTGAAGCCGAACGCGGCCGACTGCAGCCCGGCCGAGGTGGCGGCCGCACCCGTGGCGGTGCTGAACACGCCCTCTGCCTGTGCACCGGCGCCCAGCGCGGTGGCGCCGATACCGCTGGCACTGGTGGCCTGGTCGAGCACCACGTTGCCGTTGGCGTCCTCGTAGTACAGCGCACCACCGATCGCGGTGGCCGAATCGGCCGTGGCCGACGCGTTGAAGCCCGAGGCCGACGCGTTGCGGCCGGACGCCAGCGCGCCGCTGCCGTATGCCGATGCGCCGGTGCCGAAGGCGTTGGCCGCCTCACCTGCCGCCGTGGCGTAGGCACCGTCGACATAGCTGCCGACATCATCGCCGTTGCCGCTGCCCGACGCCTTGAAGTACCGGTTGGTTTCCTCGGCCACATCGGCCACGGCATTCAACTGGTCCAGATTGACCGCGTCGGTGCCTTCGGTACCCGCCGCCACGTTGGTGATCTGACGCTGCGCGGTGGCCGTGCCCACCGAGACGGTATTGTCGCGGTCTGCGGTCGACCCGGCGCCCAGGGCGACGCTGTTGACGCCACTGGCCACTGCGCTTTCACCCAGCGCGGTGGCGCTGGCCGCATCGGCCCATGCATTCCAGCCGATCGCGGTGGCGTAGTCGTCGGTGGCCCATGCGCCGGCACCAAAGGCCGCCGCCCCCGTGCCCGACGCGCGTGCCGGCAGCAGACCGTAGAAGGTCGAGCCGCCGATGGCCACGCTTTCATCGCCGGTAGCCTCGCTGGATTCGCCGAGCGCGACCGCGCTGGCACCGGACGCGGTCGCCGAGGTGCCGACCGCCGTGGCCAGGTTGCTGGAGGCGATGGCGCCGTAGCCCAGTGCCGCCGACAGACGCCCGCTGGCTTCGCTGTAGCTGCCGTAGGCGGTGGCGCCGGCATCGCTGGCGCTGCTGCGGAAGCCGGTGGCGGTGGCCTGCTGGCCGCTGGCGATCGACTCGGCGCCGGTGGCGGTGCTGTAGGCGCCGGAGGCCTGTGCCGCAGTGCCGATCGCACTGGCACCCAGCTCGCTGGCGCTGGCACCGGTACCCACCGCCACGCTGTTTTCGCCGGTGGCCTGGGCATTGCTGCCGATGGCCGAGGCACCTGCGCCGGTCGCCAGAGCATCGACACCGATCGCGGTGGCGTTGTCCGCCAGCGCATTGGCTCCGCTGCCGAGCGCGGTGGTGCCGTCACCGATGGCGTTGGCCGCTTCGCCGGCCGCCAGCGCGTTGTCGCCGTCGACCAGTGCACCGGCATCGCTGTCGTCGCTGCCACTGGCCTGGAAGTACTTGCTGGTGGTTTCGGCCACCGCTGCCACCTCCTTCAGTTGCGCCACGTTGACCGCATCGGTGTCCTGCGTGCCGGCAGCCACGTTGGTGATCTGGCGCTGCGCGTCGGCGCTGCCGACCGACACGGTATCGTCGCGGTCGGCGATGGAGTCGGCGCCGAGGGCAACGCTGTTGGCGCCGCTGGAGGTGGCTGCATTGCCCAGTGCCGTGCTGTTCACACCCGGCGACCACGCCCCACCACCGACGGCAGTGGAATAGTTGCCGGAGGCCTCGGTGGGCAGCAGACCGAACAGGGCGCCACCGACGGCCACGCTGTTGGTGCCGCTGGCCAGGCTGCCCTGGCCGGTGGCGGTGCTGTAGGCGCCGGAGGCTTCGGCATCGCCACCCACAGCCACGCTGTTGGAGCCGGTGGCCTGCGCGAAGCTGCCGAGCGCGGTGGCATTGAAGGCCGAGGCGACGGCATAGCCACCAATCGCGGTGGCGTAGTTGGCGGTGGCTTCGGAGGCGAAGCCGTAGCCGGCCGCGAGCGTACCGCTGACCACGCTCTCGGCACCGACCGCAGTGGCACCCTCGCCACTGGCGGTGCTGAAGTAGCCCAGCGCCACCGATTCTTCACCGGCCGCTTCGGACAGCGCACCGCCGGCGAGACTGCCGGCACCGGAGGCGATGCTGGCCGCACCGGTGGCGGTGCTCTGCTCGCCGGAGGCTTCGCTTTCGGCACCGCTGGCGGTGGCGTACTCGCCGGTGGCCTGCGCGTTGGCACCCACCGCAACCGCGTTGGCCGCACTGGCCAGCGCATTGAAGCCGACCGCGCTGGCATTGTTGGCCAATGCGAACGCACCACTGCCCAGCGCGGAGGCGCCGTCAGCGCCGGCGTAGCTGCTGGAGCCCACGGCCGTGGCGTAGTCGCCATCGGTGGCGGCGTTGGCACCGGCGGCCACGCTCTCTTCACCACCGGCCACCGCCACGCCATCACCGCTGGCCTGGAACTGGTCGGTTGCCGCGTTCAACTGGTCCAGATTGACCGCGTCGGTGCCTTCGGTACCGGCGGCCACCTGGGTGATCTGGCGCTGGCGTGCATCGCTGCCCACCGACACCGTGTACGCACGATCGGCCACCGAGCCGGCACCGAGCGCGACCGCATTGCTGGCACTGGCCGCGCTGCCGGCACCGATGCCGATCGCGCTCTCGCCGCCGGCCACCACGTTGGTGCCGATGGCAATGCTGTTGATGCTGTTGCCCAACGCCTGGAAGCCGACCGCGACGCTGTTGTCGCCATAGCCGAACGCACCACGCCCGAGCGCGGTGGCACTGCTGCCGCGTGCCCAGCTGTTGTAGCCGATGGAGGTGGAACCGGTGCCGCTGGCCCAGGCCGACTGGCCTACGGCCGTGGCATTGGCTTCGGTGGCCCACGCACTCGCACCGAAGGCGGTCGCGCCGTCTGCCGTTGCCCACGCATAGGCGCCGGTCGCGGTGGATTCCTCACCGCTGGCGAAGGCGTTGTCGCCCTGAGCGACGCTGTAGTCGCCGGTCGCGCGGGCCTTGTAGCCGCCAGCCAGGCTGTTGTCGCCCGTGGCCTGCGCGCCGCTGCCGAAGGCATTGCTCAGTGCACCGGTGGCCTGTGCACCGGCTCCCACCGCAACCGCGTCCGCGACGGCCGTGGTGCCGACCAGGACCGCGTTGCCGTCGGCATCGACCAGCGGCTGGTTGTACGCGTCGTACGCCTGCCCGAGCCCACCGATGGCGACGCTGCCGTTGCCGTTGGCGGCCACGTTGCGACCGACGGCCACCGTGTCATCGCCCACCGCGCTGGCGCCGTTGCCCAGCGCAGCGGCACCGGCACCGAGCGCGTTGCTCGCTTCGCCGGCGGCCAGCGCGCCATCGCCGTCGGCGAAGGCACCCACGTCACTGCCGTCGGAGGCGTTGGCCTTGAAGCGGTTGGCGGTGACGTTGGCGACCTGCGCCACGCCATCGAGCTGCGCCTTGTTGACGGCGTCGGTCGCCTCGGTACCGGCGGCCACGTGGGTGATCTGCCGCTCGTTGCCGACATCGCCCACCGAAACGGTGTTGTCGCGGGTGGCGGTGGAGTTTGCCCCCAGCGCCACGCTGTTGGCGCCGCGCGCGGTGCTGTAGAAGCCCACGGCGGTGCTCAGGTCGCCGCTGGCCCAGCTTTCCGCGCCCAGCGCCGAGGCTCCCTCGCCCGGTGCATAGGCAAAGTAGCCGACCGCCGTCGCTTCGGTGCCCGATGCTTCGCTCAGGGTGCCGTTGGCGACCGCGTAATCGCCGCTGGCAATGGCGCCGGCACCGACGGCCGTGGCGGCTTCGCCGCTGGCCTGGGTCTGCACGAAGAAGCCCAGCCCCGGCAGCAGATCGGCCGGACCGCCGATGGCGGTACTGCTCGCGCCGGTGGCCACGCTCTGCGTGCCGACCGCCGTGGAATAGTCACCGGTCGCATTGGCGACCGCACCGAACGCCGACGATTGCGCACCGCCTGCGTATGCGCCGACACCGTAGGACGAGGCTGCGAACCCGGATGCTTCGGCGCTGGCACCGACGGCCGTGCCACCGACGCCGGCGCTGGTGGCGCCGGTATCCACCGGCACGCCCCCATTGGTGATCAGCGGATTGCCGTCGGCATCCACTGCTGCACCGCCGACGGCCACGCTGCCCGGGCCGTTGGCCTGTGCGTTGTTGCCGAAGGCCGCGCTGTTCTGGCCGCTGGCCACGGCGTTGTAGCCGACCGCCGTGGCGTTCTGCGCCACGGCCGTGGCGCCGCTGCCCAGTGCGGTGGCGCCGTTGCCGAGTGCATTGGATGCTTCGCCGATTGCCGTGGCGTTGTCGCCATCGACGTACGCACCGGCATCGCTGTCGGCGCTGCCACTGGCCTGGAAGTACTTGTCGGTGGTGGCGGCCACCGCGCCCACTTCATCCAGCTGGGCCTTGTTCACCGCATCGGTGGCTTCGGTGCCTTCGGCAAGATTGGTGATCTGCCGGCGCAGGCCGTTGTCGGCATTGCCGACCGACACCGTGTCCACGCGGTCGGCGTAGGAGCCGGCACCGAGCGCCACGCTGCCGACCGCAACGGCGGCGGAGTTGGCGCCGAGGGTGGCGCTGAAATCGCCGACGGCCACGCTGAACGCGCCGACCGCCACGGAGGCTTCGCCGCCGCTGCCGGCACCGCGGCCAAGCGAGGTGCTGCCCAGGCCGATGGCGAGCGCGCCACCACCGACAGCGGTCGCGCCATCGGCACTGGCTTCGGCCAGGCCGCCGATGGCGGTCGCCGCGCCGTTTTCGCTGGCCGCGACGGCCGACGCGCCGAGCGCGACATCGCCGAGGCCGACAGCGACCGCACTCTGCCCCACGGCGGTGCTCGCATCGCCCAAGGCCAGTGCGTTCTGACCGAAGGCGCTGCCACCGAGGCCGGCGGCGATCGCGTCACTGCCCACGGCCGTAGTCGCATTGGCCAGCGCCTGGCTGCCGCGCCCCAACGCGGTTGCTCCGTCGCCTTCTGCAGTGGCACTGGCGCCGGCCGCCAGCGCACCCTCGCCATCGATACGGGCCGCATCGGTGTCGTCGCCGTCACCATCGGCCTTGAAGTAACGGGTCGCGCCTTCGGCGGCGACCGCGACCTTGTCCAGCTGCGCCTTGTTCACCGCATCGGTGGCGGCGGTGCCGGCCGCGACGTTGGTGACCTGGCGCTCCTTGCCGGCATCGCCGACCGACACCGTGTTGGCGCGGTTGGCGCGCGAGCCGGCGCCCAGCGCCACGCTGTTGGCCGCCGACGCGGTGCTGCTGCTGCCGATGGCCACCGCATTGGTGCCGGTGGCGCTGGCGCTGCCGTCGACCACGCAGCTGTCGAGGATCTTGCTGTTGAGCACCACGCAGTTCGCGTTGCCCCCCACTTCAACCGACTGCGCACGGGCGGTTGGCGTGACAACAGCCGCGCCGAGGCCAAGCGTCAAGGCGATGGCGGCCGACAGCAACGTGGCGTTGCGGCCGCCAGTGGATCGGCGCTGATCGATGACTCCCCCCGGGGACTGGCTGCTGGCCAATTCCGAGGCGACGACCATCTGCCCCAGTGCTTTGTTCCAGACCTTGCGATAAATCCGATTCATCGATACGGCTCCTGATTAGGCTGGTTTTAGGCAAAGCGACGCCAACGCCGGGCCGCGTGGCCCAACGTCCCCTGGGGGCGTTTTCGCTTGATTTACTGCGTTATGCCGAACGGCAGGCAGAGACGTACAGCGTTGCTCGCTTTCCGTGCGGTTACTGCTGACTGAACGCTGTCGAAATGAGAATGCAGTGTTAACTTACCGTGCCAAATCCGTCAAGACATTGACGTGGAAAAACATATGACCGTGTGTTTCGTCACATTTTCGACGCGATACTCGGTTATTTCGTTATAACAGTGTGAAACCACGTGAAAACGGATTTCGGCCATGTAACGCGCTGTAACTCATTGCCAGCGATGAAAATCGCGGCGCAAAAAAAAGTCGCCGGTGATACCGGCGACTTTCTTCATGCGACTTTCACAGTGCAACCATTCGCAACAGTAGGGTTGATCATCCGCACCATACGCGTGCGTTGCGGAACATCCGCAGCCACGGCGAGTCGCCGGTCCACTCGGCCGGATGCCAGCTCAGATTCACCGCGCGCGGCGTGCGCTCGGGGTGCGGCATCATGATGGTGACGCGGCCGTCGGTGGTGGTCAGGCCGGTGATGCCGTCCGGCGACCCGTTCGGGTTGAGCGGGTACTGGCTGGCCACATTGCCATCGCCGTCCACGTAACGCAGCGCGACGCGGGCGGCCGCCTGGTCCACGGCGGAGGCGAACACCGCCTGGCCTTCGCCATGCGCCACGGCCACCGGCAGGCGCGAGCCGGCCATGCCACGCAGCAGGATCGAGGGCGATTCCACCACTTCCAGCAGGGCGGTGCGCGCTTCGAACTGCTCACTGCGGTTGCGGCGGAACTGCGGCCAATGCTCGGCACCCGGGATGATGTCCTTGAGCTGGCTCATCATCTGGCAACCGTTGCACACACCCAGCGCGAAGCTGTCCTGCCGCGCGAAGAACGCCGCGAAGGCGTCACGAAGCGCCGTGCGCTCCAGCACCGAAGTGGCCCAGCCGCGGCCCGCACCGAGTACGTCGCCGTAGCTGAAGCCACCACAGGCAACCAGCCCGGTGAAGTCCGACAGCGCGACGCGGCCTTCGATCAGGTCGCTCATGTGTACGTCGAAGGTGCGGAAACCGGCACGTTCGAAGACGTTGGCCATTTCAATCTGGCCATTGACGCCCTGCTCGCGCAGCACCGCCACGCGCGGACGCGCGCCGATGTTGATGCGCCGCTCCTGCCCCTCCTGCGCCCGCGACACGGGTGCATCCCGATACGGCGACGCCACATCCTCGTTGAGGTCGAAGGTCAGCTTCGGCTTCAGGCCCGGCGCGGTGAAGCTGCGCGCGACCGCACGCTCCTGGTCGGCGTTGTCCGGGTTGTCGCGCAGCTTCTGCATGGCGTGGGTCACCGACCACCAGGCATCGAACAGTGCTTCCCAGCGCCACTCGACCAGGCTTTCGCCCTGCAGCGACACCCGCACCACCGGCGCGGTGGTCGGCCGTGCGATGCGCTGCGCGCATTCGGTCAGCGCATGGCGCTCGACCAGATCGGCGAACGCGGCGCGGTCTTCCTTGGCGATCTGCACCACCGCACCGAGTTCTTCGTTGAACAGGCTGCGGAACGGATCATCGCCCCAGGCATCCAGGGTGATGTCCATGCCCAGACGCGAAGCAAAGGCCATTTCGCACAGCGCGGCGAACGCGCCGCCATCGCTGCGGTCGTGGTAGGCCAGCAGCAGGCCGGCCTGGCGCGCGTCACGGATCAGCTCGAAGAACGCACGCAGGCGCTGCGGATCGTCCAGGTCCGGTACGGCACCGGCGAACGCGGGCAGCGCGCTGTGGTCGGCATGCACCTGGGCCAGGATCGACCCGCCCAGACGCTGTTTGCCGGCGCCCAGGCCGATCAGCCACAGCTCGCTGTCGGCATCGCGGTCCAGCAGCGGGGTCAGCTGGGTGGTGGCGTCGGCCACCGGCGCGAACGCGGAGATCACCAGCGAAACCGGCGAGACCGACTTGTGCGCGGTACCGGCGTCGTGCCACTGCGCCTGCATGGACAGCGAGTCCTTGCCGACCGGAATGCTCAGGTCCAGCTGCGGGCACAGCTCCATGCCCACCGCACGCACGGCGTCGTACAGCAGCGCGTCTTCGCCGTTGTGGCCGGCCGCAGCCATCCAGTTGGCCGACAGCTTCACCGTCTCCAGCGCGTCCACCGGAGCGGCGCACAGGTTGGTGATGGCTTCGCCCACCGCCATGCGTGCCGACGCGGCCGCGTCCAGCAGCGCCAGCGGGGTGCGCTCACCGATCGCCATCGCTTCGCCGGCCACGGTGTCGAACCCGGCCAGGGTGATGGCGACGTTGGCCAGCGGCAGCTGCCACGGACCGATCATCTGCTCGCGCGCGGTCAGGCCGCCAACGCTGCGGTCGCCGATGGTGACCAGGAAGTTCTTGGACGCCACCGACGGATGCGCGAGTACGCGCAGGCCGGCGTCATGCAGGTCCAGCCCGGCGGTCTTCAGCGCCGGCCAGCGCGGCGGCGCCGGGTGAACGGTATCGCGGTGCATCTTCGGCGCCTTGCCGAACAGCACGTCCATCGGCAGGTCGATCGGCGCGTCGGCCGGGATGTTGTCCACGGTCGCGCCGTAGGCCACCACCAGGCGTTCTTCGGCGGTCGCCACGCCAACGGCGGCGAACGGGCAGCGTTCACGCGCGCACAGCGCGGCGAACTCGGCCAGGCGCGCCTGCGGCACGCCAAGCACGTAGCGCTCCTGCGATTCGTTGCACCACAGCTGCATCGGCGACAGCGACGGGTCGTCGGTGGGCACCTTGCCCAGGTCGATCACGCCGCCCACGCCCGAGTCGTGCAGCAGTTCGGGAATCGCGTTGGAGAGACCACCGGCGCCGACGTCATGGAACCAGCGGATCGGATTGTCCAGGCCCAGCGCGACGCAGCGGTCGATCACTTCCTGGCAGCGGCGTTCCATTTCCGGGTTGTCGCGCTGCACGCTGGCGAAGTCGAGGTCTTCGGCACTTTCGCCCGAGGCCACCGAACTGGCGGCACCACCGCCCAGGCCGATCAGCATCGCCGGACCGCCGAGCACGATCACCGCGTCGCCCGGCTGCAGCCTGAGCTTTTCGACCTGGACCTGGTCGATGGCACCGAGGCCACCTGCCAGCATGATCGGCTTGTCGTAGGCGCGGGTCAGGCCCTCGCCTTCGGGCAGCTCGAAGCTGCGGAAGTAGCCAAGCAGGTTGGGACGGCCGAACTCGTTGTTGAACGCGGCGCCGCCGAGCGGGCCGTCCAGCATGATGTCCAGCGCCGGGGCCATGCGCGGGTTCAGCGCGCGCGGCGCTTCCCACGGTTGCGGCAGGGTCGGGATGCGCAGGTGCGAGACCGAGAAGCCGGTCAGGCCGGCCTTGGGCTTGCCGCCGCGGCCGGTGGCGCCCTCGTCGCGGATTTCGCCGCCGGCGCCGGTGGACGCGCCCGGGAAGGGCGCGATCGCGGTCGGGTGGTTGTGCGTTTCCACCTTGATGCAGAACGCCGAATCGACCACCGCTTCGCTGCGGTACTCGCCCGTGGCCGGGTCCGGACGGTAGCGCGCGGCGGGGAAGCCGGCGACCACCGCGGCGTTGTCGCTGTACGCGCTCAACGTGTGCTGCGGGGTCTGCTGGTGGGTGTTCTTGATCATGCGGAACAGCGAGTGGGGCTGGTCGGCACCGTCGATGGTCCAGCTGGCATTGAAGATCTTGTGCCGGCAGTGCTCCGAGTTGGCCTGCGCGAACATCATCAGTTCCACGTCCGACGGGCTGCGGCCAAGCGCACCGAAGCGCTCGCGCAGGTAGTCGATCTCGTCCTGGGCCATCGCCAGCCCGAGGCGGCGGTTGGCCGCTTCCAGGTCATCCAGCGCGATGCGCTCCAGCTCACCCCGGGCGGGCGCGGTGAACAGCGCCTGGGCCTGATCGGCGCTGTTCAGCACCGACTGGGTCATCGGGTCGTGCAGCACGCGCGCCACCGCCTCGGCCGTGGCCGCGTCGGCCGGCCAGCCGACCAGATCGATGCGCAGGCCGCGCTCGACGCGGCGGATCGGCTGCCCGGCACCGCGGACCAGCTCGGTGGCCTTGCTCGACCAGGGCGACAACGTCCCCAGGCGTGGCACGACGAAGCGGGTAACGGCCCCCTCTTCCTGCCCGGCCAGCGTCGGCTGGGCTTCCAGGATCCGGCTCAGGATCGCCGGGTCCGGGGCGGCATCGCCCTCGGTCTGGATGAAGTAGACATGCCAGGCACCGGCGATGCGCAGGGAGGCGGCGAGGGACTGCAGGCGGGATTCAAGACGTTCGCGGCGGAACGGCGAAAGGGCGGATGCGCCCTCGAGGACCATCATGTCCGGGGAACCGTGGTTGGAGACGGGGCCCACTATTGTACCCAAGTCCACCGCCGGAACCCGCCCGTCCGGGGGAGCGGCCCCCTGCGTCTTCACGGCTGAACCATGCACTGGTTCACGGATTGTCGGCCGAATGCATGACAACGTTATCACCACCTGGCCGGGCGCCTTCCGGCCGGGGCCCCGTCCGCCCCCACTGCTGTCGCCGGCCTCTCTCACCGGCCCCGGACTGCTGCACGCATGGCGCCAACCCGGCGCCATGCGCCCACCACCTGATCGGAGAATTCCCATGCAGGACCCGATAGTGCGCAGTGCAGTGACATCGATATCTCCCCCGGCCCGACGTGGCCATGCCCGCTGGCTGCTGGTGCTGGCCCTGGCCGCCGCGGCCGGCGCGCCGACACTGGCCCAGGCCGCCAGCTGTACCGGCGTGCCGGAATGGAACCCGGCCGCCATCTACCTGGCCGGGTCCACCCTGCAGAAGGGCGGCGTGCTGTACCGGGCCAACCAGGACATCTGGAACGCCCCGCCGGATCACCCGGCCGGCGCGCCCTACTACACCAACCTGGGCACCTGCGACGGCAGCGGCGGCAACCAGCCGCCCAGCGTCAGCCTGACCTCGCCGGCCAATGGCGCCAGCTTCAGCGCCGGCAGCAGCATCACCGTCAGCGCCAATGCGAGTGACAGCGACGGCAGCATCAGCAAGGTCGAGTTCTTCCGCGGCGGCACCTCGCTGGGCATCGACACGAGCGCGCCGTACAGCGTGACCTGGACCAATGCAGCGGCCGGCAGCCACACCCTCAAGGCCGTGGCCACCGACAACTCCAATGCGGTCACCTCCTCGACCACGGTCAGCGTGACCGTCACCGCCGCCAGCAACGACACCACCCCGCCCAGCGTGCCCGGCGGCCTGGCATCGCCATCGAAAACGGCCACCACGGTCAACCTGACCTGGAACGCAGCCACCGACAACAGCGGCGGCAGCGGCGTGGCCGGCTACGACGTGTACCGCAACGGCGGTCTGGTGGGTTCGCCCAGCGCCACCCAGTACACCGACGGCGGCCTGACGGCGAGCACGGCCTACACCTACACGGTGCGCGCACGCGACAACGCCGGCAACGCCTCGGCGCAGAGCGCATCGATCAGCGTGACCACGGCGGCCGGCGGCGGTGGCGGCGGCACCAAGCGGGTGATCGGCTACTTCACCCAGTGGGGCATCTACGGGCGCAACTACCGGGTCAGGAACATCGACACCAGCGGTGCGGCGGCCAGGCTGACGCACATCAACTACGCCTTCGGCAACGTGCGCAACAACCGCTGCGAAGTGGGCGTCACCCAGGCCTCCGATCCGAACACCGGCGTGGGGGGCGATGCCTTCGCCGACTACACCAAGGCCTTCGGCGCCGGCGAGAGTGTCAGCGGCAGCGCCGATACGTGGGACCAGCCGCTGCGCGGCAACTGGAACCAGCTCAAGCAGCTCAAGGCCAAGCACCCGAACGTGAAGGTGCTGATCTCGCTCGGTGGCTGGACCTGGTCGCGCGGCTTCTCCAGCGCGGCGCAGCCGGCCAACCGCCAGGCCTTCGTGGCCTCGTGCATCGATGCCTACATCAAGGGCAACCTGCCGGTCACCGACGGTGCCGGTGGGGTGGGCGCGGCCGCCGGTGTGTTCGATGGCATCGACATCGACTGGGAGTACCCGGTGGCCTGCGGGCTGAGCTGCGGCACGCCGGCCGACAACGCCAACTACACGGCACTGCTGGCCGAGTTCCGCCGTCAGCTCGACGCGGTGCGGCCGGGGCTGCTGCTGACCGTGGCGGTGGGCGCGGGTATCGACAAGATCCGGGTGACCGATCCGGCCGCGTTCCACCCGTACCTGGACTTCATCAACGTGATGACCTACGACTTCCACGGCGCATGGGACCCGCAGACCAACCATCACTCGGCGCTGTTCGACTCGCCGGCCGACCCCTCCACGGGCGACCAGAAGTTCTACAACAGCAACGATGCGATGGAGGCCTTCATCAGCCGCGGCGTACCGGCCAGCAAGCTGAACCTGGGCATCGGCTACTACGGGCGCGGCTGGACCGGCGTGGCCAGCGGCAACAACGGCCTGTACCGCAGCGCCAGCGGCGCGGCACCGGGCACGTACGAAGCCGGGATCGAAGACTGGAAGGTGCTCAAGAACCTTGCCTGGCCGGTCTATACCGACACCACGGCCAAGGCCACGTGGATCTCCAACGGCACCACGTTCTGGAGCGTGGACACCCCGGCGATGGTCACCGAGAAGATGGGCTACGTGAAGGCCCAGGGCCTGGGCGGCGCGTTCTTCTGGGAGTTCAGCGGCGATGACGCGCAGGGCACGCTGACCAAGGCGATCAGCGACGGCCTGAACTGACCGGTCGCCGGCCGACCCTCGGCCGGCCCCGCAACGGCAACGCCCCGGTCATGCCGGGGCGTTGTTGTTTCAGCGGCTGCCGCCGGCCGAGATGCGTTCCAGCGCGGCCTTGAGCTGCGCCGGGGGCACATAGCCGCCGAGCTGGGTGCCATCGGCGGCAAAGATCGCCGGGGTGCCATTGACGCCGATCTGCTGGCCGAGCGTGTACTGCATGGCCACCGGGTTGGTGCAGCTCCTGGCCGGCACCGGCTTGCCGGTCTTGGCGGCAGTCAACGCCTGCTTGCGGTCGGCTGCGCACCACACCGAGATCATGTCGGTGTAATCCTGGCTGCCCAGGCCCATGCGCGGGAAGGCGAGGTATTCGACGGTGATGCCGTTGCGGTTGAGCTCGGCGATATCCTGGTGAAGCTTGCGGCAGTACCCGCATTCGATATCGGTGAACACGCTGACGGTGTACTTGGCGTTGGGCGCGGCGAACACGATGCGCTCGCCCTGCGGCACCTTGTCCAGCAGACCGCGACGGTACGCGAGCAGGCCGGGGCTGCTGGCCGGCGCCTTGTTCTGGATGTCGTAGGGCTGGGACTGCATGAGGTAGCGACCGTCATCGGAGACGTACAGCACCTGGCCGGCCACCAGCACTTCCCGGAACCCGGCGAACGGTGCAGCGCCGATGAAGTCCGGGGCAAACTTGGGGTCCAGCTGCTGCAGGGCGGTGCGTACGCGCTGCTCGGCGCTGCCGCCGGCCACCGGGGCAGACGCGGCGGGCTTGGCAGCCGGCTCGGAGGGCTGCTGCGCGCAGGCAGTCAGGCTGAGCGCGCCGAACAGGGCGGCAATGGCAACTCGGAGCATGGCGCGATCCGGTAGGAAAGAAGGTCCGGGATTCTCGCATAGCCGGGCCGTCGCCCGGCTGCACGGCAGCGGAACAGTGATGCGTTGCACGCCGGGGGCGGGTCAGCCGCGCGGATGGTGCCGGGCGTGCAGCTTCTGCAGGTGCTCGCGCGCGACGAGGGTGTAGATCTGGGTGGTGGACAGCGAGCTGTGGCCAAGCAGCATCTGCAGCGCGCGCAGATCGGCACCACGGTTGAGCAGGTGGGTGGCAAAGCTGTGCCGCAGCCCGTGCGGGCTGATCCGGACCGGGTCGATGCCGGCCAGGGCCGCATACTTTTTCACCAGCCCCCAGAACTGCTGGCGACTGAGCGGCTGCAGGGACGGAGCGAGGAACATCGGCACGCTGCCGTCCTGGCCGCCGGGCACGCTGCGCCCACCGGCCAGCCGCGGGCGCGAGTGGGCAAGGTAGCGTTCCAGCCAATGCTGGGATTCCTCGCCCAGTGGCACCAGGCGCTCCTTGCTGCCCTTGCCGGTGACGCGCAGCACGCCCTGGCGCAGGTTGACCGCGTTGGCGGGCAGGTGCACCAGTTCGCTGACGCGCAGGCCGGCGGCATACATGAGTTCGAGCATGGCCCGGTCGCGCAGGCCGATCGGATCGTCGATGTCGGGAGCATCGAGCAGCGCATCGATCTGGCTTTCGGCCAGGGCCTTGGGCAGCAGCCGTGGCAGGCGCGGCGGGTCCAGCAGGGCGGTGGGATCGTCGGCGCGCCGGCCGCGACGCACGGCATCGGCAAAGAACGCGCGCAGGGCCGAGAGCAGACGTGCGTTGCTGCGCGGCGACCATCCATGCTGCGCGCGCCACGCCAGGTAATCGAACAGACCGGCACGGTCGATCGCGGCCAGGCCACCGGCGCGCCCGTCACGCCAGCGCGCGAGCCCTTCCAGATCGCGCCGGTAGCTGTCCAGGGAGGCCCGCGCGAGCCCCTGTTCGGCCCAGATCGTGTCAAGAAAATGCTGAATGACCGCGGCATCGGCATCGCGCAGCGCGGGCAGGTGCTGGACCAGCTGGCGACGTTGCGCCGGGGTGGAGACATCGGACATGCCATCAGCATACGGAGCGCGGCGCGCGCCGGCCATCCACGCCGGGCCGATGCCCGGGTATGCTCGCGGCATGGCCACCACCACCGATGCTCCCGCCGCGACCCGCCCCGCCTCGCTGCTGCTGTGGCGCCTGCTGGCGCTGCTGTACGACTTCTTCCCCGCACTCGCACTGTGGATGCTGGTCAGCTCGCTGTTCGTGGCCGGCTACACGCTGTCCGGACACGCAGCGCGCGAGAACATCGCGCCGTTCAGTGCGCTGCAATGGCTGTTGTGGCTGTGCTGCTGGCTGGTCACCGGCGTCTATGCCACCTGGAGCTGGCGGCGCGGCGGCCAGACACTGGGCATGCGGCCGTGGCGGCTGCAGGTGGTCAACGCCGACGGTACCGCGCCCGGCCGCCGCCAGCTCTGGCTGCGCTACAGCGTGGGCACCCTCTCGGTGCTGCTCGGCGGTCTGGGCCTGTGGTGGGCCCTGCTCGACCGCCAGCGCCTGACCTGGCACGACCGCGCCAGCGGCACGCGGCTGGTGCGCCTGCTTAAGCGCTGAAGCGCTGAAGCACCGAAGCACTGAAGCGAAGGCAACCGCAGCGTTTCAGGTGTTCCCGCGCTGGGTACCCGTACCCCAGGGCTGCGGGACACGCCTGCCCCGGGACAACCAAAACGCCGCACGCCCTGCTTCTGCTTAACGCCTGACGCCTGACGCCGCTTACCCCGACTTCCGCCGGAACAGCATGCCCGACACCACCAGCATCACGATGGGTGGCAGCGCGTAGGCGATGCGGTAATCGAACTTGAGCGCGCCGGCCATGCGGCCGAAGAACAACTGCAGCAACCAGAAGCCCAGCGCGAACAGGATGCCGAGGAACAGGCGCTTGCCCATGCCGCCGCTGCGCAGCGAGCCGAACGCGAACGGCACGGCCGCCAGGCACAGCGCCAGCACGTTCAGCGGATAGAACCAGCGGCTCCAGTAGATGTCTTCATAATCGCGCGCATCCAGCCCGTTGCGCTTGCGGTACTCGATGCTGTTGCGCAGGTCCATCGCCGTCAGGTTGCGCGGCTTGGCGATGCCCGTGGCCAGCGCCGCCGCATCCAGCCGCGAATCCCACGGCTCCGAGGCCACGGTCTGGCGCGTTGCCGAGCGGTCGCCGAAGGTATCCCGGCGCACCGTTTTCAGCACCCAGCCCTGCGCATCGTGCTCGGCCGTTGCCGCGTGCGTCAGCGAGGCCAGACGCCCATCGTCGCCGATCTTGTACAGGCGCACATCGTGCAGGACCAGGCGCGTCCCGCCCCCTGCCTGCAGCTGCTCATCGCCACTGGTCGCACTCAGGAACGTGTCGCCCTCGCGCGCCCAGACGCCCTGGTAGCGCGCCGCGCTGAGCGTGCTGCCCCAGCGCGCGCTGATCTTGATGTCGTCGGCCTTGCTCTGGCCCCACGGTCCCAGCGTTTCGCCGCTGAACACCATCACCGCCGTCAGCAGCGACAGCGCCACTGCCACCGACACGCTCAGCCGCTTGCGCGACAGACCCAGCGCCCGCAGCGCCGTCAGTTCCGAGGTGGCCGCCAGCTGCCCCAGCCCCATCAGCGCGCCGATCACCGCGGCCGTCGGGAAGAAGGTGTAGGCGCGGCGCGGCACCGTGTACAGCACCCAGGCCGCCGCATGGCCAGCCGTATAGCTGCCCTTGCCCACGTCCTTGAACTCGCCGGAGAACGCCATCACCACGTCCAGCCCGACCAGAACCGCCCAGGTCAGCAGGACCGTGCCGAACACCGCCCGGCCCAGATAGAAATCAAACCGCATGGGACGCAGTTTCATGCGGTCCTCCGGGGACGCGACAGCTTGCCGTCGCGGAAATACATCCAGATGGCCAGCGCCAGCAACGGCAGGCTCAGCCACCACAGGCCCACACTGCCGGGCACCTTGCCATCGGCGATCCAGCGGGTGCCGATGAACATCAGGTTCATGCCCACCATGTAGGCCAGGAACGCCAGCATCATCCGCCCGTAGCGCTGCTGGCGCGGCGAACTGCGTGCCAGCGGCAGCGTCATCAGCGCGAAGGCGAGCGCGATCAGCGGCGGGGCGATGCGCGCGTGCAGCTGCGCGCGGGCCGCCGGCCGGTCATCGCCGAGCAGCTGACCTGTCGTCAACAGCTCCGGATCGTCGTCCTTGCGCGTGTCGGCCCCGTCCGGCAGCGCCACATCGTTGCGCGCGAAGGTCACCAGCCTGTAGTCCAGGCCGCCGTTGACCGGGCCTTCCACCTGGTGGCCATCGTCCAGCTCGAGGTAGCGCTGGCGCTCGCCCTCGAAGAACATCCGGCCACGGTCGGCCGAAACCACCTCGATGCGGTCGCCCTTCTGGCGCTGCATGAACACCTTGCCCAGCTGGGTGCCATCGGGCGACACCGAGGACAGATAGACCACCCCGCCATTGGGCAGCGAGGTGAACTTGCCCGCCTCCAGGCCGGCCATGACGATGCTGCGGTTGGCCTCGTCGATCATTTTCTCGCCGGTACGGTCTGCCCAGGGGCCCAGCCACAGCGAGCACAGCCCGATCACGGCGATCACCGGCAGCACCAGCATCATCAGCGGGCGCAGCAGGCGCCGGGGCCCGACCCCGATGGCGGTCAGCACCGCCATCTCCGAGTCGCGGTACAGGCGGGCGGTGGCCAGCAGCAGGCCCAGCATCAGCGCCAGTGGCAGGATCAGGGGCATGTACACGATGAACTGCAGGCCCAGCTGCGAGAACAGCAGGCGGGCGGGCAGCCGGCCATCGGCGATGTTGCCGAGGATGTCCACCAGGACACCACCGACACTCACCACCAGCAGCACGATCAGGGTGGCCAGGAAACTCTGGAGGAAATCACGCAGGAGATAGCGATCGAGCTTCGACATGGGGCGGTGGTTTAAACTCTCGGATTCGTTCGCGGCATGGTCCAGTCTACTGGCTGGGCGTAAACAGCTCGCGATTGTACGGATTTGCCAACGGAATCTGATCAATGGCCCTGGAATTCACCCTGAACCGCGCAGCACCGGCCACCGCCGCGTGCGACTGCGTCATCGTCGGCGCCTTTGCCGACCAGTCCCTGAGCCCGGCGGCACAGGCCCTGGATGCTGCCTCCGGTGGCCGTCTGTCGGCGCTGGTCGCCCGCGGCGACGTCGGCGGCAAGACCGGCAACACCACCCTGCTGCACGATCTGCCGGGCGTGACCGCACCGCGCGTGCTGGTCGTCGGCCTGGGCGAAACCGCCAAATTCGGCGTGCCGCAGTACCTCAAGGCGGTCGGTGACGCCAGCCGCGCCCTGAAGAGCGGCGTCAACCACCATGCGCTGCTCACCCTGACCGAACTGCCGGTGAAGGGCCGTGATGCCGCCTGGAACATCCGCCAGGCCATCATCACCGCCGACCACGCCGCCTACCGCTACAGCGCCACGCTGGGCAAGAAGAAGGCCGAAGAACCGGGCCTGACCACCCTGGCCATCGCCGGCGACGACGCCCAGGCGCTGACCCAGGGCCAGGCCATCGCCGCCGGCGTGCAGTACGCCCGCGAGCTGGGCAATCTGCCGCCGAACCTGTGCACCCCGGCCTACCTGGCCGAGTCCTCTGTCGCCTTCGCCCAGGCCCACGCCGGCGCCGATGCGGAGATCCTGGACGAGACCCAGATGGAAGCGCTGGGCATGGGGTCGTTGCTGGCCGTGGCCCGCGGCTCGGCCAACCGCCCGCGCCTGGTCGTGCTGAAGTGGAGCAACGGCGGCGACGCCAAGCCGTACGTGCTGGTCGGCAAAGGCATCACCTTCGACACCGGCGGCGTCAACCTGAAGACCCAGGGCGGCATCGAAGAGATGAAGTACGACATGTGCGGTGGCGCCAACGTCATCGGCACCTTCGTGGCCGCGGTCACCGCCAAGCTGCCGCTGAACCTGGTGGTGGTGGTGCCGGCGGTCGAGAACGCCATCGACGGCAATGCCTACCGCCCGTCCGACGTGATCACCTCGATGTCCGGCAAGACCATCGAAGTGGGCAACACCGACGCCGAGGGCCGCCTGATCCTGTGCGACGCCCTGACCTACGCGCAGCGGTTCGAGCCGGCCGCCCTGGTCGACGTGGCCACCCTGACCGGTGCGTGCATGGTCGCCCTGGGCCACCAGACCGCCGGCCTGATGACCAAGCACGACGACCTGGCCAATGAACTGCTGGCCGCCGGCGAGCACGTGTTCGACCGCGCCTGGCGCCTGCCGCT
>NZ_JBMWDP010000027.1:0-62743 GCF_049545505.1 Stenotrophomonas sp. NPDC077421
GCTACGACTGGCTGACCATCGGCCGCATGGGCAACCTGATGGGCGCGCTGAAGGTCGAACACCCGGGCACGCAGAACCAGCGTTTCACCTTCGATGAGTTCAACGAGCAGTTCAAGCAGCAGTTCGGTTACGCGCTGAACGCGTAACGGCAGACGCCGCATCCGCCCGATGGCCGTGCGCTGCGCGGCACCGGGTGGAGCGGCCATCGCACCGACGGCAGCCGGGTAGACCCCGGCTCTACGGGCGTTGCCAGGTTTCCAGTACCTGGCGGCAATCGGCCAGGTGCCAGCAGGCCATGCCTGGCCACGGGTTGTCGGGGGCATTGACCAGCAGGGTGCGGGTGCCCGCCGCGCGACCGCATTCGAGGTCGAAGCGGTAGTCACCCACCATCACCACCTGCGCGGGGTCCACCTGCCACCGCCGCACGAAGTGCAGCAGTCCGGCCGGCGACGGCTTCGGCTCGGCCTCGTCGCGGCCGATGATGTCGTCCACACCGAACGCGTCGCCCAGCCCGATCGCCTGCAGCGTCACCTCGACCAGCGCGCGCGCATTGCGGGTCAGGATGCCGAGCCGGCAGCCCTGTGACTGCAGCGCACGCACCAGTGCCACCGCGCCCGGGGCGGGCTGCGCGACCTCGGCCAGCGCCCGCTCGTGCTCCAGCAGCCAGGCATGCCGGGCGGTGGCCTGCTCGGCCGGCAGCCCGGCCAGGTGGACCAGGATATCCTCCTCGATCGGAATGCCCAGCGCGCGCTTGATCCGGTCGAAGTCGTGCATCGCCACGGTCAGAGTGCCGTCCATATCGAACACCCAATGGCGGATCGCCGACAGGGGCGCCGCTACCGGCCGCGTGGCATCGCCCACGGTCACTCCCACCATTTGGGCATGCGGGCGGTATCCAGCCCGCCGGTTTCGAACACCGCCGTGCGGGTGCCGCCGGCCTTGACCGGGAACTCGATGCTGATCACCTTGGCCTTGCGCGCCAGCTTCCACAGCGCCTTCTGATCGGTGATGAACATCGCAATGGCCTCGTCGGTCCGCGGGCGCCAGGCCGCCATCGCGATCGGCTTGCCGCCGTCCACGCTGACCTGCACCTTGCATTGCGGGCAGCGGAAGTCGCCGGCCTGCAGCACCAGGTAGGCATGCCGTTCCCACTTGGGGTGGTCGCGGAACACCAGCTGCACCGTCTTGGCGCCGCTGCCGTCCACGTCCACGCGCTCCTTGCTGTAGATCTGCGCCGAGAACTGCGTGCCCTTGCCCACCGGAATCTGGTTGTACTGCCACAGGGCCTGCATGCGGCGCAGCTCGCGCGCGGCCTCGGCCTTGGCCTTCACCTCGGCATAGCCCGGTTCGATCCGTGCCGCCACGTCGGTGTCCTTGTACTGGTCCAGCAGCGATCCGCCGTGGATGCGTGCCCGCTCCCAGTCCTGGGCGGCCACCGCCATGTCGTACTGCTTGGCCACGCCTTCGGCCTTCGCTTCCTGCTGCGCCTTGGCAGCGGCAGCGGCGGCGGCCTGTGCCTTGCGCTCTTCTTCGGGATTGCTGCAGGCAGCCAGGGCCAGCGTGCAGGCCGCGATGAGGATCAGTCGTTTCATTGCAGACGTCCGGTTCGGGAGTTTTCCCCGAGTTTACCGAGGTTGCGCCCACCGCTGCCGAACAAACGAAAACGACGGGTTTCCCCGTCGTTTTCAGGCATTGCATCGCGTGACGCCGATGGGCCGACCTCGCCGGCCGGCCATCGGGATTACTTGCCTGCCTTGTCCAGCATGTCCTGCACCGAGGCGGTGGTGATCGGGTGGTAGCCCGGCTTGGCCTTCTCGAAGGCGGCCTTGGCCAGCACCAGGCCTTCGGGGGTCTTCACCAGTTCGGCGTAGATCGGCAGGATCAGTTTGCGACGGCCGACGCGCTCGATGAACGCTGCGGCGGCCTCATTGGCCTCGGCATACCCGCTGCGGATCGCCAGCGGGTACCAGCGCATGGCGATTTCGCCATTGGCCGTGCCGGTGAAGTGGTAGGCCTTGTCCAGCGCGGCCAGCTTTTCCACCGGCAGGGTCTTGCCCAGGCCGTCGATGAAGTGGACCCATTCCTGGGTGCCCCACTCGCCGGTGATCTGCTGGGTCGGCAGCGTGCCACTGCCATCCCAGGCAATGCGCGCGGTGTCGACGATGGAGAAGTTGCGCGAGCGGGCCTTGGTCGCGAACGACGGGATGCCCGGCTCGTCCAGCCACGCCTTCAGTTCGGCGTCGGTGACGGCGCCCGGCTTCTTCGGCAGCAGGTTCTTCTTCAGGTACGCAACGAACTGGTCCGTGTTCGCACTCTGGAAGGCATGGTCATCGAACCAGCCACGCAGGAACGGATCGAAGGTTTCGCGGCCGAAGCGCTGCTCCAGGAACTGCAGGAACCACGAGCCCTTGACGTAGGCCACGTTGCTCAGCGCTTCGTCCGGATCGCGTTCGGTCAGCGGCGGCAGCGCCAGCGCCTGGTCGGCCGGACTCATGTCCTTGACCTCGGCGAGCAGGTCGTTCTGGTCGATCTCACGCTCCATTTCGGCCATTTCCTGGCCATACAGCGCTTCGGTGATGCGGCCCTGCACGTAGGTGGTGAAACCTTCATTGAGCCAGATGTCCTTCCAGCTCGCATTGGTCACCAGGTTGCCGGACCAGCTGTGCGCCAGCTCATGGGCCACCAGCGACACCAGCGACTTGTCGCCCACGATCACCGTCGGGGTGGCGAAGGTCAGACGCGGGTTCTCCATGCCGCCGAACGGGAACGACGGCGGCAGCACGAGCATGTCGTAGCGGCCCCAACGGTACTCGCCGTACAGCTTCTCGGCGGCACCGATCATCTTCTCGGTGTCCTCGAACTCCTTGACCGCCTTGCCGACCATCGTCGGTTCGGCCCAGACGCCGGAGCGGCCGGAAATCGGCTCGAACACCAGGTCACCGGCGGCGATGGCCAGCAGGTAGGACGGGATCGGCTGCGGCATCTTGAAGGTGTAGTCACCGTCACGCGCGGCCTTGGGATCGTTGTCGGCGCTCATCAGCACCATCACGTCCGGGCGCGACACCACGTGCGCGGTGTAGGTGAAACGCACGCTCGGGGTGTCCTGCAGCGGCACCCACGAACGCGCGTGGATGGCCTGCGACTGGCTGAACATGAAGGGCAGCTGCTTGCCCTCGGTCATCGACGGCTCCAACCACTGCAGGCCCGAGGCGGTCGGCGCGGTGTGGTAGGTGATCTGCACCTTGGCCGGCTGCTCCGGCGCCTCGATGCTCAGCTTGCTGCCGAACACCTTGTCTGCCGGCGCCAGCACGAAGGCCAGCGGCGACGCCTTGCCGTCGGCACCCAGCGCCTCGACCTTTTCCACGGTCAGCTCGCGGGTATCCAGCACCAGCTGCTTGGCCGCCTTGTCCTTCCACTCCAGGGTGTAGGTGGCGGTGCCGCCAATCTGCCTGCTGTCGAAATCCAGCTTCAGATCCAGCGCCAGGTCCTTGATGACGACCTTGTCCGGCTCGGCGTAGGAGCTTTCGTCGTGGCTGCGGTTGTCGGCTTTCACGGCGGTGGCGCTCGGCGTCTGGGCGGCGGGGTCGGCGGTGGGCGCGGCAGGCTCTTTGGAACAGCCGGCGGCGAGCGCGACGGCCAGGGGAATCAGCAGGAACGGAGATCGCATGTACGGGACCGATCGGGGTGAAACCACCAGTTTACCCCCCACCTCCCCTATTCAGTCGCCCTCGCAGAGCAGCCGTGCTCCGCCTGCGTACTTGGCCCGGTACATTGCCGCATCGGCGCGCCGGTACAGCTCGCGCAGATCCTCGCCCGGCCGGTAGGCCGCTCCGCCCGCGCTGGCCCGCAGCGGCATCGCCGCGCCCTCGGCCGCCAGCCCGGCCAGCCACTGCCGCAGCCGTCCGCATGCCGCCTCGTGCTGGCCCTGCACCGCCAGCAGGAACTCGTCGCCGCCCCAGCGGCCGATCCACTCGCCGGGCTGCAGCCAGGCCCGCGCCGAGTCCACCAGCCGCACCAGCACCTGGTCGCCGGCCAGGTGGCCGTGCGCATCGTTGATCGGCTTGAGGTTGTCCAGATCGACCACGAACAGCGTCAACGGCTGCCTCCGCGACTGCGCCAACCGCGCCGCATCGGCCAGCGCCTGCTCGCAGCCGCGGCGGTTGAAGGCAAGGGTCAGCGGGTCCAGCAGCACGTTGCGGCGAAGATCGCGCAGGCCGGCATCGACGCCGTGCAGGTTGCGGTTGATGCTGCGCAGGAGGCGACCGATCTCATCGTGGCCCAGGTCGGGCAGGTGCGGCAGGCGCTGCTCGTCGTAGTAGGCCTCCAGCGCGTCCGCTGCCTGGCGCAGCGGCGCCATCAGCCGGTACAGCGCCAGCATCGCCATCGCCGTACCGACCACGGTGGCGCCCAGCACCACCCCCACCACCGGCCACAGGGTGGCGTGCGCGTCGTGGCCGCTGACGGCCATCCACAGCAGCAGCACCAGCAATGGCACGTGTACGCCAACGAACACCACCGCCATCAGCTTGGCGCTGAACGAACGGCGGAACACGCGGGTCAGCCCGCGGTAAAGACGCATGGCAGGCCCTCTCCGACAGCCTGCCCGCAGTGTCGCCGAGCTCCCTCAGCGGGAACCGGAACTGGGTCTCAAACCTTGTAGCCGGAGTGGATCGAGACGATGCCGCCGGTCAGGTTCTTGTAGTGGCAGCGTGCGAAACCCGCCTCGCCCATCATGGTCTTGAGCTGTTCCTGCGGCGGGTGCTTGCGGATGCTCTCGGCCAGGTACTGGTAGCTGTCGCCGTCGCGCGCGAACAGCTGGCCCAGCTTGGGCAGGATCTTGAACGAGTGGAAGTCGTAGATCGGCTTGAACCAGTCGGCGGTGACCTCGGAGAACTCCAGCACCCGCGCCTGACCGCCGACCTTGAGCACGCGGTACATCTCGCGCAGGCCGGCGTCCTTGTCGGTCACGTTGCGCAGCCCGAAGGCGATGGTGACCAGATCGAAGCTGGCATCCGGGAACGGCAGCGCCTCGGCGTTGCACTGGACGTACTGCAGGCCCGACACCAGGCCCCGGTTGGTCAGCCGGTCGCGGCCCACCGAGAGCATGCCGGCGTTGATGTCGCCGAGCACCACTTCACCGTCCTCACCCACGCGCTCCTTGATCAGCGCGGCGATGTCGCCGGTGCCCCCGGCCAGGTCGAGCACCCGGTCGCCCGGTTTCACCTGCGCGGTGGCCACGTAGTAGCGCTTCCAGGCCCGGTGGATGCCCAGGCTCATCAGGTCGTTCATCAGGTCGTAGCTGCGCGCGACCGAGGTGAACACTTCGCCCACCAGCTTCTGCTTGTCCTTGGCGGCGACATCGCGGAAGCCGAAATGGGTGGTACCGGTCTTGTAGGGGGATTCGCTCATGGCCCCGATTATCGCACCGCTGGCCACGCTGCGGCACCCACCGCCTATCATGGCCACTCCTGTTTACCGGACCGACCATGATCACCACCCCCGACTACGCCGCCCTGCTCGAAACCGCCATCGCCGAAGCCCGCCAGGGCCTGGCCGAAGGCGGCATCCCGATCGGCGCGGCCCTGTACCACAACGACGGCCGCCTGCTCGGCTGCGGCCACAACCGACGGGTGCAGGAAGGCGACCCCTCGGTTCACGGCGAAACCGACGCGTTCCGCAAGGCCGGCCGCCAGCGCCGCTACCAGGACACCATCATGGTCACCACCCTGGCCCCCTGCTGGTACTGCAGCGGCCTGGTGCGCCAGTTCAACATCGGCACCGTGGTGGTGGGCGAATCGGTCACCTTCCAGGGCGGCATCGAGTGGCTGCGCGAGAATGGCGTGAAGGTGATCGACATGCAGAGCCAGACCTGCATCGACCTGCTCGGCGGATTCATCTCGGCCCATCCCGAGGTCTGGAACGAAGACATCGGCGAGTAACAGCGTCCGATCCACGGCGCGCTGCGGCATTCGGGCGCGCCCGTGCTCCGTCGGCGCCCCGCCGCGGAACGGTGTTATGAACGCTTCAGTTGCCGGCGGCGGGGCAAACGCGTTGTGCCAGCAGCGTCTGCGCGGCAGAACGCGACACGGTGCGCACATGTGCCGCACCCCCTGAACACGCGGCAGTAACAAATGGGCATCGTTGACCGCCTATGGTGGATGCACAGGGGGCTGCATCGTCGAGGAGACGCCATGAACGCCCGAATATCCCGCACCGCCGCCGTCGAACCGGACATGACACTCGCCTGGGAACAACTGCAGGCGTCCTACACCCGTCACCGCAACTCCGCGCCCTTCTGGAGTGCCTACCAGGCCATCCAGAACGAGCTGATGCTTTCCCACCCCAAGCGCTGCATCGACGTATGCAACCAGCTCGCCACGCTGGCCGAGCGCCTCGGCGTCGTTGCCCACGCGCAACTGCTCGGCAGCGCGTGCCCTGAATCTTTCAGCGATGGCCGCCACACCGGCTCGACATCGCCATGACGTCGCATGCACCCGGTATTACGCACTCTTGACTCCCTCCTTCCATATCGACGCAACCATGTCATCCGCCTCGCTTTCCATCCCCGCCGTGATCGACGTCGACGCCGAAGTCGGCCATTGGCGTCAGCGCCACGCCGACGGCACGCTGGGCTCCGGTTCCTTCGGGCACTACGTACCGTGGATCAAATTCGCCTGCGATTCGTTGATCACCCAGCCCCGGGCCAGCGACGAACAGCGCGACGAATCCTTCCAGACCCACTACGCACTGCAGATCATGCCGCGCCTTAGCGAAGACCAGGCCCGCGACTTCGTCGAGCAGTGCTGGGAACACGTCTACCGTGCAGGTCGCCAGGACCTGGCCTCGCGACCGCGCCTGGGCGCGCGCGCCTGATCCACGTCGCGTGCGCTGCACGCCGCCTGCACAGCGCGCCTGGCCATGATGGGGCACCGCAACCACCCTGCCGTGCCGCATGACACTCCGACGCGTGTTCAACCTGGTCGCCAAAAAGGCGGCCTATGCCGCAGGAACGCCGTGGACGTTCCTCGGCGCGCTGGCCATTGTGGTGATCTGGGGCGCCAGCGGCCCGATCTTCAAGTTCAACGACACCTGGCAGCTGGTGATCAACACCGGCACCACGATCATCACCTTCCTGATGGTGTTCCTGATCCAGCACAGCCAGAACGCGGACACCGCCGCGATCCAGATCAAGCTCGATGAGCTGATCCGCGCCAACGCCGAGGCGAACAACGAACTTCTCGATCTGGAAGAACTGGACGAGGAACGGCTGGAAGAGATCCGCCGCGAATACGAGCGCATGGCGCGCGAAGCCGGCGATGCGCTGGAGCGCGTGCGCGCATCCGGCCATCCGATGCGGCGGGACGACGAGGCGGTGTAACCGCCCCGTCGTACCGGCGTGCTCAGCCGCGCTCGTGCCAGCCGCCGCCCAGCACCTTGTACAGCGCCACCTGATTGGACTGCTGCGCCAGCTGCGTGGTGACCAGCGACTGGCGCGCACTATAGGCGGTGCGGCGCGCATCGAGCAGGGTCAGGAAGCTGTCCAGGCCGGCATCGTAGCGGGCCTGCGACAGCTGCTGCGCCTGATCGGCCGCTGCCACCAGTGCCTGCTGGGACTGCAGCTGCTTGGCCAGGCTGCGGTTCAACGCCAGTCCGTCGGCTGCCTCGCGGAAGCCGGACTGGATGGCCTTTTCATACTGCGCCAACGCGATATCGCGATCGGCAGTGGCCATGCCCAGGTTCGCGCGCAGCTTGCCCCCCTGGAAGATCGGCAGGTTCAGCTTCGGAATGAAGCTCCACACACGCGTACCACTGTCGAACAGGCCGGACAGTTCCGACGAGGCCGAACCGACACTGCCGGTCAGGCTGATCGACGGGAAGAACGCCGCGCGCGCCGCGCCGATGTTGGCATTGGCCGACATCAACGTGTGCTCGGCGGCCATCACATCCGGGCGCCGCAGCAGCACATCACCCGGTACGCCGGCCGGCAGCGGCTGCACGGCCGCGACCTCGGTGATTTCACCCTGCGGCAGCAGCGCCTCGTCGATCGGACCGCCTGCCAGCAGCACCAGCGCATTGCGGTCCTGCGCGACCTGTCCTCCGAAGCGCGCGACATCGGTGCGGGCGGTTTCCACCAGCGTGCGGGTCTGGCTCAGCTCCAGCGCCGAGGCACCGCCCAGACGGTGCCGCGCTTCGGTCAGGCGCAGCGAGTCTTCATAGGTGGCCAGCGTGGCCTGGGCGATGCGCAGCTGCTCGGCATCGGCGCCGAGTGTCAGCCAGGCATTGGCAACCTCGGCCACCAGCGACAACTGCGCGCTGCGGCGGTTGGCTGCCTCGGCGAAATACTGCTGCAGCGCCGCCTGGCTGAGATTGCGCACGCGGCCGAACAGATCCAGCTCGAACTCGACCACGCCCAGATTGGCGCTGAACTGCTCGGTCACCGGCACGTCGCCGCCGCTGCGGGTCATCTGGCCCTGGGCGGCGATCGCCGGCACGCGGTCGGCGCGCTGGATGCGGTACTGCGCACGGGCGCGCTCGACGTTGAGCACGGCCACGCGCAGGTCGCGGTTGTTGTCCAGCGACTGGCCAATCACCGCCTGCAGGCGCGGGTCGACGAAGAAGTCGCGCCAGCCGATATCGGCGACCGGGGTGGCCGACGCATCGGCCACCGTGCTGACGGGCCACTGCGCGGGGATCGCAGGGGCGACCTCGGTGCTCCGTGGTTCAAGGGTGGCACAGCCGGCAAGCGAGAGCGCAACTGCGACGGAGAGAATCAAAGAAGCGTGTTTCATAACGATTTCCCGGGTAGTGCCGGCCGACGGCCGGCGCCAAGCAGAGCATGGATCGAGCGCATCAGGCATCGCCGGTCCTGCGCGTTTTGCGGTTGAACACGCGCTGCACCACCACGAAGAACAGCGGGATGAAGAACACGCCCAGCAGCGTGCCTACCACCATGCCGCCGAGCACGCCGGTACCGATCGCACGCTGCGCGCCGGAACCGGCACCGGAGGCGATCGCCAGCGGCAGCACGCCCAGGCCGAAGGCCAGCGAGGTCATGATGATCGGGCGCAGACGGTCGCGCACGGCATGCATGGTGGCTTCGATCAACCCGGCGCCCTTCTCGAGGTTCTCCTTGGCGAACTCCACGATCAGGATCGCGTTCTTGCTGGTCAGGCCGACGGTGGTCAGCATCGCGACCTGGAAGTAGATGTCGCGTTCCATGCCGCGCATGGTATTGGCCAGCACGGCACCGAGAATGCCCAGCGGCGCCACCAGCAGCACCGAGGTCGGCACGCTCCAGCTCTCGTACAGCGCGGCCAGGCACAGGAACACGATCAGCAGCGACAGCGTGTACAGCAGCGGCGTCTGCGAACCGGCCTGGCGCTCCTGGTAGGACAACGCGGTCCACTCGATCTCGAAGCCCGGCGGCAGGTCCTTGGCGATGCGCTCGATCTCGGCCATTGCATCGCCCGAGGCCACGCCCGGGGCGGGTTCGCCCTGGATCTCCATCGCCGATACGCCGTTGTAGCGTTCCAGGCGCGGCGAACCGTAGTCCCAGCGCTTGGTTGCGAAGGCACTGAACGGCACCATCTCGCCCTTGGCGTTCTTCACCGACCAGACGTTGAAGTCGTCCGGATTCATGCGGAAGTCCGCATCGGACTGCACGTACACGCGCTTCACCCGGCCACGGTCGATGAAGTCGTCGATGTAGCTGCTGCCCCACGCGGTGGCCAGCGTGTTGTTGATCGAGGCCACCGACAGGCCCAGCGCGTTGGCCTTCTCCACATCCACGTCGATGCGCAGCTGCGGGGTGTCTTCCTGCCCGTTCGGGCGCACGTTGGCCAGCAGCTTGCTCTCACCGGCACCGCCCAGCAGCTGGTTGCGCGCGTTGAGCAGGGCCTCGTGGCCCTGGCCGCTGTTGTCCTTCAGGAAGAAGGTGTAGCCCGAGCCGATGCCCAGCTCCGGCATCGCCGGCGGCGGGAAGGCGAAGATGAAGGCGTCCTTGATCTGGCCAAGCGCGCCCATCGCGCGGCCGGTGATCGGGCCGACGCCCTGGTCGGCATTCCGGTCCTTCCAGTCCTTGAGCTTGATGAAGGCCATGCCCGCGTTCTGGCCCATGCCGGCGAAGCTGAAGCCCTGCACCATGAACACCGATTCGACCGCCTCGGACTCGTTCTTCAGGAAGTGGTCTTCCAGCTTGTACATCGCCTCCAGGGTGCGCTCCTGGGTGGCGCCGACCGGGGTCTGCACCAGCGCCATCAGGATGCCCTGGTCTTCATTGGGCAGGAACGAGCTGGGCAGGCGCGCGAACAGCAGGCCCATCACCACCGCCAGCGCGGCGAAGATGGACATGAAGCGCCACGGCCGCGCCAGGATGCCCTTGACGCCACGCTGGTAGGTTTCGCTGGAACGGTCGAAGCCACGGTTGAAGCCGTTGAAGAACCGACCGGCCAGGCCACGGTGCGCCACGTGGTGCTCGCCCTTCTTCAGCGGCTTGAGCATGGTGGCGCACAGCGCCGGGGTCAGCACGATGGCGACCAGCACCGACAGCGCCATCGCCGAGACGATCGTCGCCGAGAACTGCCGGTAGATCACGCCCGTGGAGCCGCTCATGAAGGCCATCGGCACGAACACCGCCGACAGCACCAGGCCGATGCCGACCAGCGCGCCGGTGATCTGGCCCATCGACTTGCGGGTGGCCTCCAGCGGTGACAGGCCCTCTTCGGACATGATGCGCTCGACGTTCTCCACCACCACGATGGCGTCATCGACCAGCAGGCCGATCGCCAGCACCATCGCGAACATGGTGAGCATGTTGATCGAGAAGCCCAGCGCGGCCAGGATGCCGAACGTACCCAGCAGCACCACCGGCACGGCGATGGTGGGGATCAGGGTGGCACGGAAGTTCTGCAGGAACAGATACATCACCACGAATACCAGCACGATCGCTTCGATCAGGGTCTTGATCACGCCCTTGATCGAGACCTGTACGAACGGCGTGGTGTCGTAGGGCACCACCGATTCCAGGCCCGCCGGGAAGTTGGCCTTCATGTCCTCCAGCGCCGCGCGGACGCCGTTGGCGGTGTCCAGCGCGTTGGCGCCGGTGGCCAGGGTGATGGCGATACCGGTAGAGGGCTTTCCGTTGTAGCGGGTGACGAAGTCGTAGCTTTCCGCACCGAGTTCGACCCGGGCCACATCGCCCAGGCGCAGCTCGCTGCCGTCGGTGCCACCGCGGACCAGGATGTTGCGGAACTGCTCCGGGGTCTGCAGGCGGTCCTGCGCGTTGATGGTGGCGTTGAGCTGCTGGCCCTTCACCGAGGGCGCACCGCCAAGCTGGCCGATGGCCACCTGTGCGTTCTGCGCGGTGATCGCCGCAGTGACTTCATCCACCGACAGCTTGTAGGTGTGCAGCTTGTTGGGGTCCAGCCAGATGCGCATGGCGTACTTGCCGCCGAACACCTGGATGTTGCCCACGCCCGGCACGCGGCTGAGCGGATCGACGACATTGGAGCCGACGTAGTCGGAGATGTCGTTGGCATCCATGCTGCCGTCGTTGGACACAAAGCCGATCACCTGCAGGAAGCCGCTGCTCGACTTGGCCACGTTGATGCCCTGCCGCTGCACTTCCTGCGGCAGCAGCGGCATGGCCAGCTGCAGCTTGTTCTGCACCTGCACCTGCGCGATGTCCGGGTTGGTCCCGCTCTCGAAGGTCAGGGTGATGGTCGCCTGGCCGTTGGCCGAGCTGTTGGACGAGAAGTAGATCAGGCCATCGATGCCTTTCATGTTCTGTTCGATGATCTGGGTCACCGAGTCCTCGACCACCTTGGCCGATGCACCCGGGTAGGTGGCGCTGATCTCGACGGCCGGCGGTGCCACTTCCGGGTACATCGAGACCGGCAGCTTCACCACGGCCAGCGCACCGGCAAGCATGATGATGATCGCGATCACCCATGCAAAGATGGGGCGATCAATGAAATAACGTGCCATTGGATTCTCCGCTTACTGCTTGTCGGCCGGAGCCGCCGGCGCAGCGGCCGGCTTGGCCGGCGCAGCGCCCATCTCGGTGGCCTGCACGGGCATGCCCGGCTGGATCTTCTGCAGCCCTTCGACAATGACCTTGTCGCCGGCCTTCAGGCCGTCCTCGACCAGCCACTTGCTGCCGACCGCACGGCTGACCTTGACCGGCCGCACTTCGACCTTGTTGTCCTTGCCGACCACCATCGCGGTGGTATCGCCCTTGGGATCGCGCGCCACGCCCTGCATTGGCACCAGCAGGCCGTTCTCGCGCACGCCGCTGCCGACCTGCGCACGCACGTACATGCCCGGCATCAGGATCTGGTCGGGGTTGTCGACCTTGACCCGCATCGCGTAGCTGCCGGTGGTGGGATCGACGCTGACTTCGGAGAATTCCAGCGTGCCCTTGTGGGCGAACTCGGTGCCGTCATCGAGCAGGATGGTCACCGGCAGGCTCTGGTTGTCCTGCAGGCGGCCGGTGGCCAGTTCGCGACGCATCTGCAGCAGTTCGCTGGCCGACTGGGTCAGGTCGACGTAGATCGGGTCGAGCTGCTGCACGGTGGCCAGCGCCTCGGCCTGGCCGGCGCTGACCAGCGCGCCCTGGGTGACCGAGGACTTGCCGATGCGGCCGCTGATCGGCGCGGTGATGCGCGCATAGCCGAGGGTGACATTGGCCGCATCCAGCGCGGCGCGGGCGGCGCCGACGTCGGCCTCGGCCTGCTTCAGCGCCGCGATCGCATTTTCGTTGTCCTGGGTGCTGACCGCATCGACCTTGGCCAGCTCGGCAATGCGCCGCGCGCTCAGGCGGGCCGCATTGGCGGTGGCTTCGGCGCGGGCCAGCTGGGCGCGGGCGCTGTTGGCCTGGGCGCGGTAGCTGGCGTCGTCGATCTGGTACAGCGCCTGCCCGGCGTTGACCAGCCCACCTTCGGTGAACAGGCGCTTGGCCACGATGCCGCTGACCTGCGGGCGCACTTCGGCCACCAGGAAGGCAGTGGTGCGGCCCGGCAGTTCACGGGTCAGCCCGACCTGCTCGGCTTTCAGGGTGGCCACGGTGACCTGGCCGGGACCGCCCTGCGGCCCCTCCGGGGCACCGCCGCCGCAGGCGGACACGGTCAGGGCGATCGCGAGGGACAGCGCGAGGAAGCGATAGGGGGATCGGGACATGGCAGCGTGGGCTCACAGGTACGAATAAGGGGCACCCCGCCACGAACTCCACCAATAAAGCAGCGAATCACGGCCAACAGGGCGACAAATGCAGACAAAACCTGGCTGAGTGCCTGCCGGCGCAAGGCAGGCGGTGCTTGGCGAGGATCAGTGGGGCGCAAATATACATACATGCATGTTTGTTTGTAAAGCGGTACAATTCAGGCCGGTTTCATCCAGCACCTGCGTAGCGCAATGGCCAGAAAAACCAAAGAAGAGGCGCAGGCCACCCGCGAAGGCATCCTTGATGCCGCCCAGGCCTGTTTCCATGAATACGGGGTCGCCGGCACCAGCCTGGCGATGATCGGCGCGCGGGCGGGCTTTACCCGCGGTGCGGTGTACTGGCACTTCAAGAACAAGACCGAAGTACTGACGGCCATGATCGACCGCGAGCGCATCCCGTTCATCGAGCGCCTGCGCCGCACGACCTCCTCCAAGCGCTCCACACCCGTACTGGACCTGCGCTCGGCGCTGCTGGTGTCCTTCCAGGAACTGGCCGACGACGAACGCCTGCGCAACATGATGGAGATCATGCTGCGCAACGATCTGTCGGTGGAGAGCCAGGCAATGCAGCAGCTGCAGCTGGAGGCCTCGCGCGAGGAGCTGGCCATCTTCGCGGCCGCCTTCCAGCGCGCACGCGACCTCGGGCAGCTGCGTGACGGCGTGGACGTGGACACGGTGGCCCGCATCGTCAGCACCAGCCTGACCGGCGTGCTGTACAGCGCGATGCTGGAACCGGAGCTGTTCGAGATCAAACGCGACGGGGCGGAGACCCTGGACGCGATCCTCAGCGCGTTCGTAAAGCCGGGTGTGTTCACCCCGGGTGCCGCGCCGACGGCGCTGCCGACCGACGACGAGGCGTAGTGCCGGCCGCTGGCCGGCTCCTCGGATTGCATGGGTTCCCTGGGTGCCGGCTCCGCCGGGCGGCCTCATGCAGTCAGGCGGACAGCCGGTGGGCATCGGTTCCGTGGGTTTGGCCATCCGGCGCGGGGTTGCGGGACACCCCGTGAATCCGTCCCTGGAGGCTCGTCAAACACACCCCTGATCTAGACGGTCCCGCAAACCCGCCCCGGCCGGCCTTCGGCAGGTGGCCGATGACCACCGAAGATCAAAGGCACCGCATTGCAGCGGTAGCGGATGCTGGCGTAGTTGTGCCAAACAGCGTTCTCAGTCTGCTGCACATCGGTTTGCTGCTACTGAGCTTCATGTTCCAGGCGAGCGTGGAGGAAGTCATCTTCCGCGGCTGGATGCTGTCGGCGGTGGCGCGCAAGACCAATGTCGCGGTGGCCGTGCTGCTGGTGTCGCTCGTTTTCTGCTTCCTGCATTTCAGTCCGCACCAGCCGCCCCTGGTCATACTCAGCACGTTCCTGTTCTCGCTGCTCGCCTGCGCCTGGACGTTGCGGACCGGTAGCATCTGGGGCGTGATGGGCTGGCACACGGGGTGGAACTGGTTGCTCGCGACCGGCTTCGAACTGCCCGTCACCGGCATCGATGCGCACTTGCCGGCGCTGCTGGTGGCGCTGCGCCCGCAAGGCCTCGACACCCTGACCGGTGGCGCGCAAGGGCCGGAAGGCAGTTACCTGTGCAGCGTCTTCTTCGTTGCCGCGATCGCGTGCATCCAGTAGCGAAAGTCGCGCGGGGCTCAGAACTTCTCGCCGACCAACAGGTAACGTCACTGCCCGGGCGGCATGTGTCCACTCTGGGCGCTCGTCTCCAGGCCTGCGCCGGATGGGTTCAACATCCGCACCCCGTCATCGCTGGACATTGTGTCGATCCATGCTCACTGGGAGCATAGAACCCGGGGAGAGATTGCCAGGGCGTTGGGCCTGGATTTGAACGCTGTGCGCTCCCCACCGTTCTCCGACATGCGCCGTATGCGAAACAGTCTTCTACACGCGTGTGGCTGGGCGGAGAGCTCCAAGCACTTTGACGTCCTGCAATGGTTCAACAAAGGCGATGTGGTCGTGCTGAACCCTGACCGCTTCCGCGAAAGCATGGATCGCCCAAGGGGCTTTCCAGATGCTTTCCATACTCCCGGATTCGATCCGCTCCCGGGCCTCAAGCGGTAACACTCGGAAGTACCGCGCTGTAGTTGTGAAGGCCTCTCACGACACTTCCCTCTACTGCACAGGGCAGGTCGAGCGCGCACGTGCCTCGATTATGCTTGTGCATTCAGATGGTGATCCTCCACAGCTGTCAGCGTGCAACAGCTTTCCATCTTCTCGCAAAAGTACGTAGTAGACACGCGTGCGCACACGCTCTCCAGTGCCGATGTCATATCCACTTACGGCCGAAACAACTCGAGCGCTGCAGTTCAGCTTTGAATGCGGCGAAAGGCGGCCCTCGGCCACTCCAGCTATCGCCGACATGTATTCAGCAGCTAAAGAACTGTCTGGTTGATCGTTGATGGATTTCTCCGAAACGGCCTCCTCGTTTCCGCATCCCTGCATCAAGCCGCCAATCAACGTGAGCGCCAACGCGCGGTATGTCACTACGTTCATTTTACATGGCACGCGGCGCGTGCTGCATCAATCATCATCTTGCTGCATTCCTGCAGGCCAAGTGCGCAAGTCCCAGACGACAAATAGTGCCCCCCAGAATTGGTCAGCGCGTAGAATACTCTCCACGCTCTTGTGCCCGGCTTCGGAAACTCTACCTGTACAGTTATCAGCTGTAGTTCAATGGCTGGTCCTTCAGGGACGCTATCCTTTGCCAATGCACCTTGCACATTAACTTAGTAGTGGTGTGCGAGACTGCTATGGGATTCGTGGTTGATCACGGAATAGTTGCAGCCTTGCGGGCTGCTGCATGACGTTGCGCTCAAAGCTGCAACGACAACCACAGTGATGCCTGAAATTCGTAGCGAGTTGTGCGCGGTCACGTTTGGTGCTCCTGCCATCACTTTCAGGAGAATTGTCGATCCAATCGTTTTGCGTCCAGCCTTCCTTCCGCTCGGAACACGCCCTTGAAGTCGCTGAGCTTAAGCTTCTGTGTAGTGTCGTTGCGAGTGATTCCATTTTCATTGGAAGCTCGAAGCCTAGTGCCCGAGCGATTCGCCATGACGTGATCGTCAGTGTAGCCGTCCTTGTAGGTTGCTGCCCTGGGAAGTGGCCGGGGGCGGCAGTGCCACATTGACCGTGGCAAACCCCGACCAAGCCCCACAATTGACGAAGTTGCAAGCCTGCACCCGGTAGGCATAGCTGCCATTGCCTCGGCTGACCCCGACCGACGTGCGGCCATCAGACAACAGCGTGACCCAGCCCGCACCGTTGGCGCTTTCCTGCAGGGTGTAGCGGGTCGCGCCGGCGACGGGGTTCCAGCCAATGCCGATGCTGCCCGGACCCACACGGGCGGGGGCACTTGGACTGGGGGCGGCCGTCAGCGGGTATGTCACGGCGGTGGTGGCGGTGGCGCTGTAGCCCGTGCAGCCGGCCGAACTGCTGGCCGGCGCGCGGTAGTCGAGCTACGGGTACGTTGTTGGCTCGTGCTCCCCGAGCGAATATTGGAGTACTGGATCAGAGTCGCGTGGCTGCCGTTTGTGCCCGGTCTGCAATCGACCCCGATCAAGACACCTACCTCGAGGCCGCGGATTCGTCAGTTCCAAATCCTCGCCCATCTACAGACCAGTACACCTCGGAGATAGGCTGCTTGACGAACCTGAACATCACGAGCCCACGTTCAGGGCTGTAGAAGTACTCGGTCCCATGACGTGAAATCACGAAGGTGTGGATCTCGTCGCCGAGTATGCGCAACGTGCGCTCGCCCTCTAGCTTGAAAATGAGATCCCCATCTCCACATTCCCATTCCTTCGCGCGCATCTCCGGATCGGTCGGTGCGCAGAAACTCATCCGCGTTGTCTTGAAGCACCGGCTGCGATTGGCAGGGCACGCTTCAATTTCGGTCACTGTCGCAGGGTAAACAAGCGTCTTCTTGTCCAGATCAATTGTGATCGCGGAGGTTTCGAAGGATAGATCTGAGACGCTTTCATAGCGATACTGTCCTGCGTCCCCACCATACTGTGGAAGAGCGGACTGGGCGTTAGCCACCGCGAAGAGGGTTGCGAGCACTGTAGGAAATGTCATCTTTCAATCTTGGGCTTGACCAGCAGTTCTTCGTCTTTGGAAAGTATCTCTACGGCACGATCACTTGCCATGTTCTCGGCACCTGCGGCGGAGTCCATCCTAAGGTTTTCTGCGTTTCCATGACCAGCGAATTCATGGACGCCAAATGCGGCCTTGGCAGTGTCTCCGCCCTGGGCAACCAAGCCACCGTTCATTTTCAGTTCGCCCGGTGACTCTAGAGCCTGAATCTTATTGCTTAGCGTAGTCTGAACTTGATCCACTTTACCGTCTACGAGTCTAGCTGTCGTTTCACCTGCGGCACCCGTGGATGGAGCCGCGGCGGCCGTAGTGTCTATTTTTACCTTCCAGTTCTTCAGGTTTGCAATTTCAGCGGGGCTTCCGCCTGCTCTTACGCCTCGCGCTGTGAGATTGCTGGGCTAGTTTGGGCGCGCAGCGGCTGGGCGGTGTTGCCGTCGAACTCGGTACGCGACTGCTCGATGCCGTTGACGATGCCGCGGGCGGTCTGCCCGCGCACCCACAGCTGCGCATTGTCGTAGTACTCCGTGCTGCTGCTGCGGCTGAAGCCGGCGTTGTTGGATTCCACCACGGCGACTTCGCGGATGGACGCATCAAACGTCTGCACCTGACGGGTGAACAACACGCCGTCCTGCTGCACGGTGGTGCTCTGTACCGGGCGATTGAGGTGCTCGCCCAGTTCGGTGGCTCCATACTTCAGGTTGCGGCCGGCGGCCTGCGGGAACGGCGCGCTGGGCAACTGCGCGTTGGGGTAGTAGCTGTTCCGGTCCACGCGAACCACGTTGCCGCCGCTGGTGGTGGTAGTGCCCAGCAGCAGGCCGTCGTTGTAGGCGACTTCCTTGCCGAACTCGTAGGTCTTGATCACGCCATCGGGTAAGGTTTCGATCGTTATCTTGGGTTCCGACTGACCTGCAGGAATCATGGGCCACCCTTGCTGAGTCAGGTTCCGGTCGTATTCCCACCCCAGGTTGGTGTACTGGTATGTCCATTGCGCGGTAGGCATGCCCGGGCCACTGATGGTCTTGGTGACCAGCGACATGGCATCCCGGTAGATGGGCGTCATGTTCCAGCCGTCGGCGATCAGCTGCTCATCGCCGGAGGTAATGAAACGTGAGAGGCGCGCCAATGGGTTGGAGTTGCCAAATTTGGCAAAATGGCAAACCGGGAGCGCGACGCGCGGTTTCCCTGCACCGATGTCAGAGTTTTCTGATCGCCGTGGCGCATGGTGCGCAGCGCATGGATCCGCCGAAACGGGTCGCATGAAGGGCACGGGGCGATTCCGTGGATGCCGGACGAACGTAGGTAGCGTCGGTCGCGCGACGACTGCCGATTACCCCAATCGCCCGTTCAACGCATGGCCCCCAATCGAATACGCCGTTGACCTTGCCCCCGCAAACCCCCACGTCCCGCCAAAGCCGAGCCAACGAAAAAAAGGCGGCACCGAAGTGCCGCCCTTTCAATTCATGCCACCCTCCCCTTACAGGATGTAGCGGCTCAGATCCGGATCCTGCACCAGCTCGCCAAGATGGGCGTCCACGTAAGCGTGGTCGATGCTGATCGTCTCGCCGTCGCGGTCCGGGGCCTCGTAGCTGAGCGAATCGAGCAGTCGCTCGAGCACCGTGTGGAGGCGGCGGGCACCGATGTTTTCCTGGCGCTCGTTGACCTGGAACGCGATCTCGGCCAAGCGGTCGACCGCATCGGCGGTGAACGCCACCGACACGCCCTCGGTGAGCAGCAGCGCTTCGTACTGCTTGGTCAGCGCGGCCTTCGGCTCGGTGAGGATGCGCACGAAATCATTCTTGCTGAGCGCGCCCAGTTCCACCCGGATCGGGAAGCGGCCCTGCAGCTCGGGGATCAGGTCGCTGGGCTTGGCCAGGTGGAACGCACCGGAGGCGATGAACAGGATGTGGTCGGTCTTGACCGTGCCGTACTTGGTGGACACGTTGGAGCCTTCCACCAGCGGCAGCAGGTCGCGCTGCACGCCTTCGCGCGACACGTCGCCACCGGACGCACCGGCTTCGCCGCGCTTGGCGACTTTGTCGATCTCGTCGATGAACACGATGCCGTGCTGCTCGCACGCTTCGATCGCCGCGCTGCGGATGTCGTCTTCGTTGACCAGCTTGCCGGCCTCTTCCTCGATCAGCAGCGGGCGCGCGGCCTTGATGCTCAGCGTGCGCTTCTGCGCCTTGGCGCCGCCCATGCTGGAGAACATCTGGCGCAGCTGCTGGCCCATTTCCTCCATGCCCGGCGGGGTCATGATGTCCACGCCAACATTGGCCGAGACTTCCAGCTCGATCTCGCGCTCGTCCAGTTCGCCATTGCGCAGCATGCGGCGGAACTTGATCCGCGTTTCATTGTCCTGCGCGGACGGCTCATTGCGTGCGGCCTCGGCATCGAAGCCGATACCGGTGCTGCGGCGCGGCAGCAGCGCATCGAGGATGCGGTCCTCGGCGCGCTCTTCGGCCTGATTGCGCACGCGCACCTTGGCCTGCTCGCGATACAGCTTGACCGCCGTGTCGGCGAGGTCGCGGATGATCTGCTCCACATCCTTGCCGACGTAGCCGACCTCGGTGAAGCGGGTCGCTTCGACCTTTACGAACGGCGCGTTGGCCAGCGTGGCCAGGCGGCGCGCGATTTCGGTCTTGCCGACGCCGGTCGGGCCGATCATCAGGATGTTCTTGGGCATGACTTCGTTGCGCAGCTCGACCGGCAACTGCATGCGGCGCCAGCGGTTGCGCAGCGCGATGGCGACCGCGCGCTTGGCATCATGCTGGCCGACGATGTGCCGATCCAGTTCCTGCACGATCTCGCGCGGGGTCATGGTGGCGGAAGAAACTTCAATCTTGTGCGGCATGGGTGTGCTCACGAGTGAATGTGGTTGATCGAGGTTGCCGGCCAGCGGCCGGCACTACGCCATGTATCGGGTCGGCGCCGTGGCAGTGCCGGCCGCTGGCCGGCGCTCCGTTACAGCTCTTCAACCACCACATTGCGATTGGTGTAGATACAGATGTCGCCGGCGATGTTGATCGATTCGGTGGCGATGGTGCGGGCGTCCAGTTCGGTGTGCGCCAGCAGCGCGCGCGCGGCCGACAACGCGTAGGAGCCGCCCGAGCCGATGGCGATGATGCCGTCCTCCGGCTCGATCACGTCACCGGTGCCGCTGATGATCAGCGAGGTGTCCTTGTCGGCTACCGCGAGCAGGGCCTCCAGCTTGCCAAGGCGGCGCTCGGTGCGCCAATCCTTGGCCAGCTCGACGGCGGCGCGCTGCAGCTGCCCGTGTTTTTCCAGCTTGGCTTCGAACAGCTCGAACAGGGTGAAGGCATCGGCGGCGGCACCGGCGAAACCGGCCAGTACCTGGCCCTCACGGCCCAGACGGCGCACCTTGCGGGCGTTGCCCTTCATCACCGTGTGGCCGAGCGTGACCTGGCCATCGCCGGCGACGGCGACGTGACCGTTGCGGCGCACCGAAATGATGGTGGTGGCGTGAAAAACGTTGGGGTTCTGACTGGGGTCCATGTGGCCTCCGGGGTGACAGAGACTGAGGTGGGGTCGTTGCCCCGGGCTTCAAGCCACCCTGCCCTGCGCCCCGCTGACGCACCGGATCGATTCAGCTTTCGTTGCTGCTTCGCCGCCGTTTCGCGCGCGGGTGGGCCGCGTCATAGACCTTGGCCAGGTGCTGGAAATCCAGATGGGTGTAGATCTGCGTCGTGGCGATATCGGCATGGCCAAGCAGCTCCTGCACGCCGCGCAGGTCACCGGACGATTCCAGAATGTGGCTGGCAAAGCTGTGCCGCAGCATGTGCGGATGCACGTGCTTGAACAGGCCTTGGCGCTGGGCGAGCTGGCGGATGCGGATCTGCACCGCACGCTGGGTGATCGGACCGCCGTTGCGCCCCGGAAACACCGGTGCGTCGGCAGCGCCACCACATTCGGCGTGCCACGCCTGCAGGGCAGCGCGTGCGTGCGAACCGAACGGGACGCGTCGCTGGCGGTTGCCCTTGCCCAGCACGTTGACCAGGCCGGTCGCGAAATCCAGGTCGCGCCAGATCAGCGCGCACAGCTCGCTCAGGCGCAGGCCCGAGGAATAGAACAATTCCAGCAGTGCGCGATCGCGCATGCCGAGGGGCGCATCGGTCGGCAGTTCGACCAGACGCACCGCTTCGTCGGCGTCCAGCACCTGTGGCAGTTTGCGTGGCGCCTTGGGCGCCTTCAGGGTGGCGGCAGGGCTGACCTCGATGCGACGGTGCCGCAGCAGCCAGCCATAGAAACTGCGGCAAGCCGACAGCCGGCGCTGCAGTGAGGTCGGCGACAGGCCGCGACGGTGCTCGGCAGCGATGAACTGGCGCAGCTGCTCGCTGTCCAGGGTCTCGATCGCCGCGCCCTGCGCCTGCGCCCATGCCGATACCGCCTCCAGGTCACGGCGGTAGGCATCCAGCGTGTGCGCCGACATGCGGCGCTCCACCTGCAGGTGGGCGAGAAACGCGGCGACGGCGGTCATGGGCACGGCGCCGTGGCGGGTCAGGCCGGGTCGAAGCGCGCCAGCGCGACCACCAGCGCTTCCCCCATCATGCGCAGGAACAGCGTGCCCATGCCGGGATAGAAGCGGTTGCCGTCGCGGCTGCCGACTGCGATCAGGCCCACGCCCGGCAGCGGCAGCAGCGCGCTGGACTGCACATCATCCACGCGGTCGCCGTACAGCAGCGCGTTCTTTTCCGGCTGCAGCCGCCCGCAGATGGGCTCGCCGTCGCCAAGGCAATCGCGGAACGACGACAGCGCCGGGCTGTCGGCGGCCACTATCTGCAACCACGGCGCCTGTTCCAGTCCGGCGACCGGCTTCAGCAGCACCAGGCGGACCAGGTCGCCGGCGAAATCCTCTTCCAGCGAGGCCGCCATCGCGCGCAGCGTGTCACCGGCGCTGGACTGCTTCATCAGCGCCAAGGTGAGCTGGTGCGTGCGCACGGCCAGGCGCTCGTTGATCTGCGCGTTGGCGGCCAGGTCGGCCAGCCGACGCTGCAGCTCGCGGTTCTTGTCGCGCAGCACCTCCAGCTGGTAGCTGGCCAGCGACGCGGTCGGGCCGTCATCGCGCGGCACCACCAGGGTCAGGGCCAGGTCCGGGAACTGCTTCAGGAAGGTCGGGTGACGCCGCAGCCAGGCGGCGACTTCGTGCGCTCCGATTTTCTCGACGGTCTCGCTCATGCGTTCCATTCCCCCTCGAAGACGAAGGCAGCCGGCCCGGACATCACGATCTGGGCGGTCGGGTCCGGCCAGCGGATGCGCAGGTCGCCACCGGGCAGCGACATGATGGCGTCACGTTCCAGCCGGCCGCGGTGCATCATCACCACCGCCGCCGCACAGGCACCGCTACCGCACGCCAGGGTCTCGCCAACGCCGCGCTCGTAGACGCGCAGGCGGGCGTGGCGTGGGTCCATGACCTGCACGAAGCCGACGTTCACCGACTGCGGGAAGGTGGCGTGCTGCTGCAGCAGCGGGCCGAGGCGCTCGACCGGTGCTGCATCCACCAGCCCGACTTCAATCACGGCGTGCGGGTTGCCCATCGAGACCGCGCCGAAGCGCACGGTGTCCCCCTGCAGCGGCAGCAGATACTCCTCGCGGGCGTGTGCGAAACCGATCAACGGGACCTGGTCGGGCTCGAAGCGCGGCACGCCCATTGCCACGGCGTACTCATGCTCGCCCAGGCGCTCCACCGCGTGGGTGGTGACCGGGCTGTCGATCGCAAAGGCATCGCCGCTGGCGGCACCGTCGCGGACCAGCCAGGCCGCCACGCAGCGCGCGCCGTTGCCGCACTGCTGTGAACTGGAGCCGTCGGCGTTCCAGATCCGGTACGAGGCGACCGATCCGTCGGCCCTGGGCGGCTCGATGGTCAGGATCTGGTCGCAACCGACGCCGGTATGGCGATCGGCCAGGCGGGCCGCCAGCGCCGGATCCGGCGGCGGGCTGCCGTCGCGCAGATCCAGCACGATGAAGTCGTTGCCGGCACCGTGCATCTTGCTGAAGCGCAGTGCCCGGGGTGCCGCCTTATTCATTCCCGTCATCGGCCTTGAGTGCCGGCGCGTCGACCGGATCGGGCGCGACCGGGGTGGCACCGACGTCGGCATCGGACGCCGGCGGGGTGACGGCCGGTTCGGCGGCCGGCTCGACCACTTCTTCGACCGGAACAGGCTTCTGCGGCATGACCAGAGGGCCCTTGTTGCCACAGGCCGACAGCACCAGCAGCGCCGAGGCGGCCAGCGTCAGGGAGATGAGGGTACGGGGGGATGTCTTCATGCCCCAAGTATAGCCATGCCCTCCACGGTAGTGCCGACCGCTGGCCGGCCACCTCAGCAGCGCCTCAGGATGACCGCGGCGGCAGCGGCCGGCTCCACAGCCACAGCGCGACGGCGGTCATGCAGCCGATCGACAGCCATTTGACCCAGGCGATGGGCACGCACCACAGCATGATCCCGGCGCAGACCGTCATGGTCAGCGTGGCCATCCACTTCGCGTAACGGCTGACCGCGCCGTGCGCCTGCCAGTTGCGTATGGCCGGACCGAACCGCGGATGCTGCATCAACCGGTTGTGCAGGCGCTCGGAGCCGCGCGAGGCGGCCCAGGCCGAAATGAGGATGAACACGGTGGTCGGCAGGCCCGGCACGAAGATGCCGACGATGCCGGTACCCAGGCTGACATACGCCAGCAGCCACCACGCCCAGCGGAAACGTACCGGCCGCCGCACGGGTGCGGGTGCGGCATCGGCAACGTCAGGGCGTTCTGGCAGGCTCATGCAGCCAGCATAACGAGCCGGGAAGGCGACCGCGATGGTCGCCTTCCGCCTGGCCGTGGATCAGTTCGTTGCGGGCGTGACGCCGAGCTGATCCAGCACGAAGGCGTAGGACTCGGCCAGCTCGTGGTAGCGCTGGAAGCGCCCGGACTTGCCACCGTGGCCGGCTTCCATGTTGGTACGGAACACGATCGGATGGGTGCCGGTGTTGTCGTCGCGCAGCTTGGCCACCCACTTGGCCGGCTCCCAGTACTGCACCTGCGAATCCCACAGCCCGGTGCCCACGAACAACGCCGGGTACGCCTGCCGGCGCACGTTGTCATACGGCGAGTAGGTGAGCATGTAGTCGTAGTACTCGCGCTGCTCGGGATTGCCCCACTCGTCGTACTCGTTGGTGGTCAACGGGATGCTGGCATCGAGCATGGTGGTGACCACGTCCACGAACGGCACCTGCGCCACCATCACGCGGTAGTCCTGCGGTGCCTGGTTGGCCACCGCCCCCATCAGCAGACCACCGGCGCTGCCGCCGGACGCGGCCACGCGGTCCTTGGCGGCGTAGCCCTGGCGGACCAGCTCGCGGGTGACATCGACGAAGTCGTTGAAGGTGTTCTGCTTGTGCAGCAGCTTGCCGTCCTCGTACCAGGCCCGGCCCATTTCCTGGCCACCGCGGATGTGCGCGATGGCATAGACCACGCCGCGGTCGAGCAGGCTGACCACGGTCTGATTGAAGCCCGGGTCCATCGACATGCCGTAGCTGCCGTACGCGTACTGGTACAGCGCACCGGTGCCGTCCTTCCTGAAGCCATTGCGGTACACCAGCGAGACCGGCACCTTGACGCCATCGCGGGCGGTGACCCACACCCGCTCGGTGGTGTAGTTGGCCGGGTCGTAGCCGATCACCGGCTGCTGCTTGAGCTGGCGGCGTTCGCCGGTGACGGTGTTCAGTTCATAGGTGGTGGTGGGCGTGGTCAGCGAGGTGTAGGCGTAGCGCAGCCACGGGGTGTCGTGTTCCGGATTGGCGGCCAGCCCCATCGAGTAGGCCGGTTCATCGGCCTTGACGTACTCCTGGCGACCGTCGGCGAACAGCAGGCGGATGCGCTCCAGCCCGTTGGAGCGCTCGGCGATGGCGCTGTAGCCGTCGAACAGCTCGACGCCTTCGATCAGCACCGCCTCGTCGTGCGCCACCCAGTCCTTCCACTGGCTGCGTGTGGTGGCATCCGAGGGCGCGGTGACGATCTTGAAGTTGGTCGCACCGGCGTCATTGGTACGGATCACCCAGCGGCCATTGAAGTGGTCGGCGTCGTACTCGACGTCGCGCGCCCGCGGGGCGAGCACGGTGAAGGCCTGCGGATCGGCGGCCGGCGCGTAGCGCGTTTCCGAACTGACCGTGCTGTGCAGGTCGATGGTCAGGAACCGGTCGTCGCGGCTGCGGCCGACGCCCATGTAGAAGCTGTCGTCCTTCTCTTCGTAGACCAGCACGTCGCTGGCGACCGGCGTGCCCAGCACGTGCTTCTTCACCCGCACCGTGAGCAGCGTTTCCGGATCGTTCTCGACGTAGAACAGGGTGCGGTTGTCATCGGCCCAGACCACGTTCGGCGACACGTTCTCGATCCGGTCCGGCAGCACCTCACCGGTGCGCAGGTCCTTGAAGCGGATCACGTACTGGCGGCGGCCGACGTCGTCCTCGGCCCAGGCCAGCAGGTGGTTGTCCTGGCTGACGTCCATATCGCCGACGCTGAAGTAGCCCTTGCCGGCAGCCATCGCGTTGATGTCCAGCAGGATCTCTTCGGGCGATTCCATGCTGCCCTTGCGCCGGGCCTGGATCGGGTAATCCTTGCCGGTCTCGAAGCGGGTGTAGTACCAGTAGCCGCGCTCGCGCGCGGGCACGCTGGCATCGTCCTGCTTGATGCGCGCCACGATCTCCTTGTAGAGGGTGTCCTCCAGCGGCTTGAGCGGCGCCATCACCGTATCGGTGTACGCATTTTCCGCGTTCAGGTACGCCAGCATCGCCGGGTTCTCGCGCTTGTCGTCGCGCAGCCAGTAGTAATCGTCGCTGCGGGTGGCGCCGAACGGGGCCTTGACCGTATGCGGGTGCTTTTCGGCATCAGGCGCGGTGGGCGCGGGAGCGGCATGCGCGGAAGTGGTCATCAGGCTGGCAACCAGTAAACAAAGGACGGGTTTCACGAGATAAGGCTCCTGGCGGGGGAATGCAATGGCGTCCGTGTCCATGCAGTCTGCGGCGGTCGTTGGGCCGGCGGCAAGCGTGTCGTTGGTCACTGCGCCTATCATCGGGACATGATCACGCCCCCCACTCCCTCCGCGGCCGGCTACAGCCGCCGCAGCCAGGACATCGCCCCCTTCCACGTCATGTCGCTGCTGGCCCGCGCGCAGGCGCTGGAACAGGCCGGCCACGACGTCATCCACCTGGAGATCGGCGAGCCGGACTTCACTACCGCCGCCCCGATCGTGCAGGCCGGCCAGGCGGCCCTGGCGGCCGGGCATACCCGGTACACCGCCGCGCGCGGCCTGCCGGCCCTGCGCCAGGCCATCGCCGGTTTCTACCGGGACCGCTACCAGGTGCAGGTCGATCCCGAGCGGATCCTGATCACCCCCGGCGGTTCCGGCGCGCTGCTGCTGGCCAGCAGCCTGCTGGTCGATCCAGGCCGGCATTGGCTGCTGGCCGACCCGGGCTATCCGTGCAACCGGCATTTCCTGCGCCTGGTCGAAGGGGCCGCGCAGCTGGTGCCGGTCGGGCCGGAGACCGCCTACCAGCTGACGCCGTCCCTGGTGGAACAGCACTGGAACGCGGACAGCGTCGGCGCGCTGGTGGCCTCGCCGGCCAATCCCACCGGCACGGTGCTGTCGGCCGCGGACCTGGCGGCGCTGTCGCAGGCGCTGAAGGCGCGTGGCGGTCACCTGGTGGTCGATGAGATCTACCACGGCCTGACCTACGGCATGGACGCGCAGAGCGTGCTGCAGGTGGACGACGATGCGTTCGTGCTGAACAGCTTCTCCAAGTATTTCGGCATGACCGGCTGGCGTCTCGGCTGGCTGGTGGCCCCCCCGAAGGCCGTACCTGACCTGGAAAAGCTGGCGCAGAACCTGTACATCAGCGCGTCCAGCATCGCCCAGCACGCCGCGCTGGCCTGCTTCGAACCGGAGGCCCTGGCCATCTTCGAACAGCGCCGCGCCGCCTTCCGCGAACGCCGCGACTACCTGCTGCCGGCGCTGCGCGCGCTCGGCTTCCGCATCGACGTCGAGCCGGAAGGCGCGTTCTACCTGTACTGCGATGTGAGCGCCTTCACCGATGACGCGCAGGCGTTCTGCGCGCATTTCCTGGAGACCCAGCACGTGGCGTTCACCCCGGGTCTGGATTTCGGTCACCACCGGGCCAGCCAGCACGTGCGGCTGGCGTACACCCAGCAGGTGCCGCGGCTGGAAGAAGCCGTGGCGCGTATCCGCCGCGGCCTGGAAACGTGGGTGCGTTGACCCCGCCGCGCGGCGCGGAACGACTCCAAAAAAAACGCCACGCATCGCTGCGTGGCGCTGAAGCTGGGGTGGAGCCAACCTGACGCCCCACCACCCGGAGTTCACGGGGCGATGGGTCCGCATCGGGCCGATGCCCCGCGGGATGCTCGACCGCCCCTGGCCGTCGAGCATACCCGACCTTACTTGCTCAGCTGCTCCCAGAGGAAGCTGTAGGCCAGTGCCGACATGTGCGCGGCCTGCGCGTTGTTGGCCGCACCGCCGTGTCCGCCCTCGATGTTCTCGTAGTAGGTCACGTCCTTGCCGGCCTCGATCATCTTGGCCGCCATCTTGCGGGCATGGGCCGGATGGACGCGGTCGTCGCGGGTGGAGGTGGTGAACAGCACCGGCGGGTAGGTCTTGCTGGCGTCGAACAGGTGGTACGGCGAGAAGGTCTTGATGAACGACCAGTCGGCCGTGTCCGGGTTGCCGTATTCAGCCATCCAGGACGCACCGGCCAGCAGGTGGTTGTAGCGCTTCATGTCCAGCAGCGGAACCTGCACGACCACGGCACCGAACAGCTCGGGGTACTGGGTCAGCATGTTGCCGGTGAGCAGGCCACCGTTGCTGCCGCCCTGCACGCCCAGGTGCTTGGCCGAGGTGATCTTGCGGCTGACCAGGTCGCGGGCGACCGCGGCCATGTCTTCGTATGCCTTGTGACGGTTCTGCTTGAGCGCCGCCTGGTGCCAGCGCGGGCCATACTCGCCACCGCCGCGGATGTTGGCGACCACGTACACGCCGCCCTTGTCCAGCCATGCACGGCCCATCGCACCGGAGTACGACGGGGTCAGCGAGATTTCAAAGCCGCCGTAGCCGTACAGCAGCGTCGGGTTGGACCCGTCCAGCTTCATGTCCTTGCCATGCACGACGAAGTACGGCACACGGGTACCGTCCTTGCTGGTGGCGAAGTGCTGCTCGATCACCTTGCCGTCGGCATTGAAGAACGCCGGCATGGTCTTGAGCACTTCCGGCTGCTTGCCGATCTCGGCCAGGGCCAGCGTGGTCGGGGTCAGGTAGTCGGTGACGGTCATCCACACCGCGTCGCTTTCGTCGGCATCGACCGCACTCACGGCCACGGTGCCGAATGACGGCGCCCCGGTGAACGCGCTCTTCTTCCAGCCGCTGTCGGTCGGGGTCAGCACGCTCAGGCGGCTCTTCACGTCGTCGAGCACGTTGAGGACCAGGTGCGAGCGGGTCCAGCTGGCGCCTGCCAGCGAGGTGGTCTCGGTCGGCGCGAACAGCACCTCGAACTCACGCTTGCCGGCCAGGTAATCGTCCAGCTTGGTGGCCAGCAGCGAACCGGCTGCGTAGGTCTTGCCGCCTACGGTCCACGGCTCGCGCAGTTCCAGGGTCAGCCACTGCTTGCGCAGGCCCTTCTCGGCCGAGTTGGGCGCGTCGATCCGGGTCAACGTGCCGTCGTTGGCGCGCAGGTAGAGCTCGTTGTTGTAGAAGGCCAGCGTACGGCTGACCAGGTTGCGCTCGTATCCCGGGGTGTCGTCGTGCATCGCCGAGATGTACATGTCATCCGGCTTGCCTTCGTACACCACGCTGGCCGAGGTCATCGGCGTACCGCGCTTCCACAGCTTGGCCACGCGCGGATAACCCGAGGTGGTCATCGTGCCGGCGCCGAAGTCGGTGTAGACGAACACGGTGTCACGATCGATCCAGTTCAGGCCGCCCTTGGACTCGGGACGGAAGAAACCGTCCTTGATCCAGGTCTTGTTGGCCAGGTCGAACTCACGGGTGACGTCGGCATCGGCGCCACCGCGCGAGAGCGCGACAAGGCAGCGGGCGTAGTCCGGGCGCAGGCAGTCGGCGCCGTGCCAGACCCAGTTCTCGCCTTCGGCCTTGTTCAGTGCATCCAGATCCAACACGGTTTCCCAGCGCGGCGAGGCCTTGCGGTACTCCTCCAGCGTAGTGCGGCGCCACACGCCGCGCTCGTGCTGCTTGTCCTTCCAGAAGTTGTAGTAGTAGTCGCCGATCTTCTGCACGCCGGGAATCTTGGCGTCCGAATCGAGCACCTCGCGGATGCTCGCCTCCATCGCCTTGAAGGCCGGGGTCTGCGCCAGGCGTCCCTCGGACTTGGCGTTCTGTTCCTTGACCCAGGACAGCGGCTTGTCGCCGGTCACGTCCTCCAGCCACGCGTACGGATCGGCCGGCGTTTCAGCGGCCACGGCGGTGGCGGCCGTGGCGGCGGACATCAAGCCTGCCATCAGGCAGGCGGAAGCGATTCGGGACATTGCAGCTCCAGGCAGTCATAGACCCCGGACGCTACCACAGGCGACCGCTGCCCCTCCCGTGTCGAAGGTCAGGCCGCGCGCAGGCGCCGCGCCGGCCGACGCCGGCGGGCCTGCGGTGCGCGCCGGCGGGCGCCGGCCCGGCGCTGGGCCCACCAGCGCAACGGCAGCCGGAAGCGGTACAGCGCCCACCAGGCCAGCCAGGGCATCCCGACCAGCCACAACGGCCCCCATCCCAACCAGCTGCTGTAACCGCGTGCCGCCGGCCAGACCAGCACCAGCGCCAGCCCGGCAAGGGCCGCCTGCCTGACGCAACGCAACACCCGCGGGTCGGGTAGCTCGGCGGAACGGGACGAACGATGCGAAGAAGACAGGGACATGACACCGCTCCATGCGAAAGTGAGGCGTCACCTTGCCGTGCCACCATCTCACCGGCTGCGACCTCGTGCCGCAGCGTGAACCGGTCACGCCGCCGATGCGCCACCATTGACGTTCTTCGCCGTCCCACCCACCATGCCCCTGCCAGCCCCTGGAGCCACCCGCCGCATGTCTGTGAACCGCCCGCTTCGCGCTGTCCTGTTGCTGTCCACGCTGTCGCTGCTGCCGGCCTGCGCCTTCCGCCATGAGGCCAAGCCGTCGCCGGCGCCGACGACGGCCGAGCGTGCAGGTCCGGCGATCGATCTGCAGCGTTTCATGGGCACCTGGTATGTGATCGGACGCGTTCCGAATCCGGTCGAGCGCGGCCATGTGGCCAGCGTCAACGAGTACCGCCTGCGCGGCGACCAGAAGGTCGCCATCACCTATCGCTACCGCAACGGTTTCTCCGAACCGCAGGAAGAACTCACGGTGCGCGCGTCGGTGGACGAGGACAGCGGCAACCACAATTGGCGTACCTGGTTCTACAAGATCGTGCCCACCCACACCCGCGTGCTGGAAGTGGCACCGGACTATTCGTGGGCGCTGGTGGGCTATCCAGGCCGTGAAATGGCGTGGATCTTCGCGCGCCAGCCGGACATGGACAAGGACCTGTACAAAGAGCTGGCCACGCGCCTGCGCGACGAGTACGGCGTCAACACCGACAAGCTCAAGCGCGTGCCGCAGCACCGCGAACAGGTGGACCGCCTGGGCTACGAAGTCCCGAACGTCCGCTGAGCGTGAACCCGTAGCGCCGACCGCTGGTCGGCTGTCGCGCGCAGCGCGGGGATATCGGCATCGCACCCGTAGAGCCGACCTCTGGTCGGCTATCGCGCGCAGCGCGGGGGTATCGGCATCGGATCGGAGAGCAGCCGACCAGAGGGCGGCTCTACGTCGGCTGTCGCGCGCAGCGCGGGGATATCGGCGCCGCACCCGTAGAGCCGACCTCTGGTCGGCTATCGCGCACAGCGCGGGGGTATCGGCATCGCACCCGTAGAGCCGACCTCTGGTCGGCTGTCGCGCGCAGCGCGGGGGTATCGGCATCGGATCGGAGAGCAGCCGACCAGAGGGCGGCTCTACATCGGCTATCGCGCGCAGCGCGGGGGTATCGGCATCGGAACGGAGAGCAGCCGACCAGAGGGCGGCTCTACGTCGGCTGTCGCGCGCAGCGCGGGGGTATCGGCATCGGAACGGAGAGCAGCCGACCAGAGGGCGGCTCTACATCGGCTGTCGCGCGCAGCGCGGGGGTATCGGCACCGGATCGGAGAGCAGCCGACCAGAGGGCGGCTCTACGTCGGCTGTCGCGCGCAGCGCGGGGATATCGGCATCGTACCGTAGAGCCGACCTCTGGTCGGCTGTAGCGCACAGCGCGGGGATATCGGCACCGGATCGGAGAGCAGCCGACCAGAGGGCGGCTCTACATCGGCTGTCGCGCGCAGCGCGGGGTATCGGCATCGGATCGGAGAGCAGCCGACCAGAGGGCGGCTCTACGTCGGCTGTCGCGCGCAGCGCGGGGGTATCGGCATCGGATCGGAGAGCAGCCGACCAGAGGGCGGCTCTACGTACGCATGACCGCGACGGGTCTATGCCGGAATGGCGTTATCGGCGGCTGTAATGCGCGACGAGGCGATCGCCGAGCATCTGCAGCACCTGGACCAGGATCAGCAGCAGCACCACGGTGACCAGGGCCACATCGGTGTGCGAGCGCTGGTAGCCGTCGCGGAAGGCGAGGTCGCCCAGGCCGCCGGAACCGATCGCACCGCCCATCGCGGTGAAGCCGATCAGGGCGATGACGGTGACCGTCGCACCGGCAATCAGACCGGGCCGTGCTTCGGGCAACAACACCCGCGTCACCAGCTGCCACGTGGTCGCACCCATCGCCTGGGTGGCTTCGATCACGCCGCGATCCACTTCACGCAGCGCGGTTTCGACCAGACGCGCGTAGAACGGCGCCGCGCCGATCACCAGCGGCACGATGGCACCGCGCACCCCCAGCGATGTGCCCATCATCCACAGCGTGAGCGGAATCAGCACGATCATCAGGATGATGAAGGGCACCGAGCGCAGCAGGTTCACCAGCAGCGCCAGCGCGCCATACACCACCGGCTTGCGGTGCAGCTGCGGCGAGCCGGTCAGGAACAGGAGGACACCCAGAGGCAGGCCGATCGCCAGCGTCAGCGGCAGCGAGCCGCCCAGCATCAGCAGGGTATCGACGGTCGCCTGGCCGATGTCGGCCCACTTTCCGGCATCGAGATGGCGGAAGAATCCGCCGGCGGTGGCGAACATCATCGGCGCAGCTCCTCAAGGTGGACACCGGCAGCGACAAAGCCCGCCTGCGCGGCCTGTACGTCGCCTCCGACCAGCGACACCGTCAGCTGGCCATAGGGGGTGTCCTTGATCCGGTCGATGCGGCCGGACAGGATGTTGTAGTCCACGCCGGTGTCGCGCGCGATGCGCCCGAGCAATGGCTCGTAGGTGTCCGCGCCGAGGAAGGTCAGGCGGACGATGCGCCCGGCGACCGCGTCGAAATCCTTGTGCAGCTCGCCCTCGTCCACCTGCTCCGATTCGGTCACGAAGCGGCGTGTGGTCGGGTGCTGCGGGTGCAGGAAGACCTCGGTGACCGGCCCGGTTTCAACCAGTGCGCCGGCATCGAGCACGGCCACGCGGTCGCAGACGCGGCGGATCACATCCATCTCGTGCGTGATCAGCACGATGGTCAGGCCCAGTTCGCGGTTGATCCTGCCCAGCAGCTTCAGCACGGACGCGGTGGTCTGCGGGTCCAGCGCACTGGTGGCCTCGTCGCACAGCAGGATCTGCGGGCGCGTGGCGAGCGCGCGGGCGATGCCGACGCGCTGCTTCTGGCCGCCGGACAACTGCGCCGGGTACTTGGTGGCGTGCGCCTCCAGGCCCACCGTGTGCAGCAGCTCATCAACCCGCGCATCGATCTCCGCCCGCGGCGTGCCGGCCAGCTCCAGCGGGAAGGCGACATTGGCCGCCACCATGCGCGAGGACAGCAGGTTGAAGTGCTGGAAGATCATGCCGATGCGCCGGCGCAGCGTGCGCAGGCCATCGGCGTCCAGCGCGGTGACGTCTTCACCATTGATCAGCAGGCGCCCACCGGTGGGCTCCTCCAGGCGGTTGATCAGCCGGATCAGGGTCGATTTGCCCGCACCGGAGTGCCCGATGATGCCGAACACCTCGCCGGCCTCGATGGTCAGGTCCAGCGGCTGCAGCGCGGCGATCGCGCGGCCGCCGACGGCATAGGATTTGTGCAGGCGCTGGAACTCGATCACGTTCGCGGTCAACCGGGGCATCGACGGGAGGGGGCGTGCAGCCTACCAGCGCGGGACGGCCCTCGCCCGTGCGGATGCGCGGAATGATATTCCGTTTGGTTCTAAGCCGGCGTGATCGGGCGCCACAGGCGCCCGGGGCCGGTCAGGGGTGGTCCAGCGGCGCCGGCGGCTGGACCTGGCGGACCCGCTCGCGGTGCAGCAGGTACAGGCCCGAGGCGACGATGATCGCCGCGCCCAGCCAGGTCACCTGGTCGGGCAGCACGCTCCAGAACAGCAGATCCCAGCCGATCACCCAGACCAGTCCGGTGTACTCCAGCGGGGCGATCAGCGACGCTTCGCCGAGCTGGAAGGCGCGGGTCAGCGCAACCTGCCCGGCGGCCCCGGCCAGGCCCATGCCGCCGATCAGGGCCGCATGCCCCCACTGCAGCGGCTGCCAGTCCGGCAGCGCCAGCAGGCCGGCGCCCACCGCCATGATCACCAGGAACCAGACCACCATCGATTGCGGGGTGTCGGTGCGGGTCAGCATGCTGACCGTGATCGCGGCCACGGCGTAGGCGGTCGCTGCCAGCAGCACCATCAACCCGGGGATCGAGATGAAGCCATCCCCGCCCGGCCGCAGCACCACCAGCACCCCGACCAGGCCAATGCCGATGGCGATCCAGCGGCGCGGGCCAACGTGCTCGCCCAACAGCGGCACCGACAGCGCGGCAATCAGCAGCGGCGCGACGAAATAGATGGTGTAGGCGGTGGACAGCGGCAGGCTGCGCAGGGCGAACACGAAGCAGCCGATCATGGCCATGCCCAGCAGGCCGCGCAGCAGGTGCAGGCCCCAGCGCACCGGCACCAGAGAGCGCGGACCGGCCGTGACCAGCACCCAGACCAGCACGAACGGCAGCGAGGCGGCACCGCGCAGGAAAGTCACCTGCAGAGTCGGATAGCTGGCCGAGAGCTGCTTCATGCCCGCATCCATCAGCGAGAAACAGGCGACCGCCAGGAGCATCCAGGCGACCGCGCGGGAGGGAGAGCGTTGCATGTTCATGGCCCATTATCGCCGCCACGGCCGGGCCGTCCACGTCCGGTTGGTTAGAATGGGGGCTTCACCTGCTGGAGTATTCCCATGCCCTCCTTCGACGTTGTGTCCGAAGTCAACACCCACGAGCTGACCAACGCGGTCGACCAGGCCAACCGCGAGCTGTCCACCCGCTTCGATTTCAAGGGCGTGGACGCGAAGTTCGTGCTCGAAGACAGCGTGATCAGCCAGTCCGCTCCCAGCGACTTCCAGCTCCAGCAGATGACCGACATCCTGCGCGCACGCCTGATCGCCCGCAGCATCGACACCCGCTGCCTGGAGTTCGGCGACATCGAAACCAACCTGGCCGGCGCGCGCCAGAAGATCACCGTCAAGCAGGGCATCGAGCAGAAGGTGGCCAAGCAGATCGCGGCCAAGCTCAAGGAAGCCAAGCTCAAGGTCGACAGCCAGATCAATGGCGACAAGCTGCGCGTCAACGGCAAGAAGCGCGACGACCTGCAGGACGCCATCGCGCTGCTGAAGAAGGAAACCTTCGAAGTGCCGCTGCAGTTCGACAACTTCCGCGACTGATCCCCGGCCGCCGGGCCCTGCCCCCCGCCCGGCAGAGCCCGGCGCTGCCAAGCTGCAACGCCCATGCGCGCCGGCAGCCCCGTAGAGCCGGGTTCTACCCGGCTGCCGTTCGCCCGGATGCATGCACCCTGCCCCCCGCCCGGGCAGACCCCCGGCGCTGCCAAGCTGCAACGCCCGTGCGCGCCGGGAGCCCCGTAGAGCCGGGTTCTACCCGGCTGCCGTTCGCCCGGATGCATGCACCCTGACACCCGCCCGGGCAGACCCCGGCGCTACGGTCGCAGGTGTTTGTAGAGGGTGGTGCGCGATACGCCCAACTGGCGCGCCGCCGCGCTGACGTTGCCGTGGTGGGTCGCCACCGCCTCGCGCATGGCCTGGATGCTGTGGGCGCGCAGCGTGCGGTCGCCCGCCGGATGGATGTCTGCCTCCACGCGCAGGCTGGCGCGTGCCGCCAGCGGCGCGCGCAGGTACTGCACATGCACCGCAGTGTCCTCGTCCAGGCGTACCCGGTACGGCGCGCCCGCCTGCAGCAGACGACGCCGCTGGTGCACGCTGGCGCCGGCAAACAGACCCTCCAGCGTCAGCAGCGGCAACGGGCCGCGCCGGGGCAGCCCGAACAGACGCCGGGCCACGCGGTTGGCGGCCCGGATCCGTCCATCCTCCTGTACGGCCAACAGCCCCTGCAGCGGCGAATGCAACCAGCGTGCGTCGTGCTGCACGGCCAGCAGATGGCAGGCGCGCTGTGCCTGCATCAGCCGGTTCTCGGCCGACAACGCTGCCTGGCGGAAGTAACCATGCAGCAGCTCCGCGTCGCGCTCGCCGGTCCCGGTGATGTCCAGCGCGCCCAGCACGTCGCCGTCGAGTCCGTGCAACGGCACGCTCAGACAGAACACGGCGGCAAAGCGGTCCAGATAGTGTTCATTGCCGCGCACCAGCGCCGGCGCATCCTCGGCCAGGCTGCATGACGGCGCGGTGGTGCCAATGTCGCACTCGCGAAGCTGGCGCCCCACCTGGATGGGCCGCAGGACCGGCACGTCGGCCAGGCCATGCTCGCGCTGGGCGATCACCCTGCCCTCGGCATTGACGCAGAACAGTGTCCACTGCCGTCCGCCGAACGCGGCCCAGAGACGATCCAGCTCCTCGCGCACGCAACGCGCCAGGCGGCGATCGGCCGGGGCATCCAGGCGCCCGGCGTGGCGGGCCAGCGGCGCGTAATGCGGTTCCTGCCGCGGCTGTACGCCTGCCAGCCGCGAGCGCTCCCAGGAACGCTGGAGCGGCGGTGCCAGCAGGGCGCCGGCCAGTGCACCGCCGTCTGCGAAGCGCTGGCGCGCCGCCGCCAATGCCTGTTGCTGTTCCCGCTGCATGCCGCCCATCGGTCGATCTCCTACCCGGACCGTGAGCGTACACCCGCCACGCTGACTGACACCGCCGTCGCGGCCCCTGGCGGCCGCGACGGACCGTTTCATCCGCCGAGGGTCAGGATCGGCTTGAGCGTGATGCCGCGGGTGCTGTCTTCGGCGGCCTGATTGATCTGATCCAGGGGATAGAACCTCACCAGCCTGTCGAACGGAAACCGCCCCTGCTGGTACAACTGCACCAGTTGCGGGATGAACACCTTCGGCACGCTGTCGCCCTCCACGATGCCGCGGATGCTGCGGCCGCCGAGCAGCAGATTGTTGACGTCGAACTCGGCCTTGGTGCCCAGCTTGGGCGCGCCCACCACCCCGATCACGCCGAGGCTGCCGAGTGCCTCGATGCCCTGCGCGAGCACCTCGGGACGGCCGGTGGATTCGAGCGCGAAGTCGGCGCCACCGCCGGTGATCGCACGCACGGCCTCGACCACGTCCACCTCGCGGCTGTTGATGACATGGGTGGCGCCCAGTTCCGTGGCCAGCGCCAGCCGCGAAGGCACCACATCGATGGCGATGATGGTGGTCGCGCCCGCAACGCGCGCGGCCATCACCGCACTCAGGCCCACTGCCCCGGCACCGAAGCTGGCGAAGCTGCTGCCCGCGCCGACCCGGAGCGAATTGATCACCGCGCCGGCACCGGTCTGGATGCCGCAGCCCAGCGGCCCGAGCAGTTCGATCGGTGCATCGTCGGGCACCTTGATCGCATTGTTCTCGCGGCTCAATGCATAGGTGGCAAACGAGGACTGCGCGAAGAAGTGGTCGTGCAGCGGGTTGCCGTCGGGATCCTGGATCGCGGTGCTGCCATCCAGCGCACCGCCGCCGAAGTTCAGGCCGAAGAAGTCGCGGCAGTAGGCGCCGTGGCCGCCACTGCACGGATTGCAGTGGCCACATGCGCCGTAGGTCAGCACCACGTGGTCGCCAACCTTGAGCTCCTTGACCCCGGGGCCCAGCGCTTCGACCACGCCCGCTCCTTCATGGCCGAGCACGGCCGGCAGCGGTACCGGGTAGTACTGGTCACGCACGATCAGGTCGGTATGACACAGGCCGGTGGCGACCACGCGGACCAGCACCTCGTCGTCCTGCGGCCCGCGGATGCGCGCCTTCTCGATCGTGAAAGGCTGTTCTTTTTCGCGCACCACGGCCACGGTGATGTCGCGCAGTTCTGCTGTTGCGGTCATGACATTGTCCTCGTTCAGATCGGATAGGCGGGCGCTTCGCCCTTGACGGTCAGCCACTGCCACTGGGTGAACTCGTCGATGTTGGACGGCCCGCCGATGCTGGTGCCGTTGCCGGACGCACCGACGCCACCGAACGGATTGATCACCTCATCGTTCACGGTCTGGTCGTTGATGTGCAGCAGGCCGGTACGCAGCCGCTCGCCCAGCTTCAGCGCGCGGCCGACGTTGCTCGACAGAACCGCCATCGACAGGCCGTACTCGCTGTCGTTGGCCAGCTCCACCGCTTCCTCGTCGGTATCGAACGGCACCACCACCGCCACCGGCGCGAAGATCTCCTCGTGGAACGCCGGGTTGTCGCGGCCCACATCGCTGAGGACAGTCGGTTCGAAGAACAGGTCGCGGTAACCGCCACCGGTGGCCAGCGTGGCGCCGGCCGCCTGCGCCTCGGCGACCACGCGCGCGGCATGGTCGCGCTGCTGCGCGCTGATCAGCGGCCCGATCGCCACGTCGCCGGTGGCCGGATCGCCCACCTTCAGCGAGCGTGCCTTGGCCACCAGCTTTTCCAGGAACCGGGCATGGATGCTGCGCTGGACCAGCACCCGTCCGGTGGCCATGCAGATCTGTCCCTGGTGCAGGTACACGCCCCAGGCGGTGTTGGCGATGGCCAGGTCGATGTCGGCATCGTCGAGCACGATCAGCGAGTTCTTGCCGCCCAGCTCCAGCGACACTTTCTTCAGATGCCGGCCGGCCGCTTCGCCGACCTTGCGCCCGGCGCCGGTGGACCCGGTGAACTGGATCATGGCGATGTTGTGATCGCGGGTCAGCGCCGCACCGGCCGCACCATCCCCGGGCAGTACATGCAGCAGGCCCGCCGGCAATCCGGCCAGTTCGAACAGCCGCGCAATCACGAAGCCGCCGCAGACCGCCGTGCGCGGGTCGGGTTTGAGGACCACCGCATTGCCCAGCGCGAGGGCCGGCGCCACCGCGCGCATCGCCAGGTACAACGGAAAATTGAACGGCGCGATCACGCCCACCACGCCGAGCGGGCGGCGGCGGGCCAGGTTCAGCCGGCCCGGTTCGGACGGCAGCACCTCGCCGATGCTGCGCGAGGGCAGCGCGGCCGCTTCGTGCAGCGCCTTGACGTTGACCTTGGCCTCGAAGCCGGCTTTCAGCCGGGTCGATCCGCTTTCGCGGACCAGCCAGTCCACAATCGCGTCGGTGTGCTGCTCGGCCAGCTGCGCGGCGCGCCGCAGCACCTGCGCACGCGTCTCATACGGGGCGCTGGCCCAGTCACGCTGCGCCTGGGCCGCGGTGGCGGCGGCGGCGGCAATGCCGGCCGGGTCGGTCATTCCGATCGATCCCAGGGGGGCTCCGGTGGCCGGTTCGATCACGTCCTGGGTGCTGACACGGGCACGCCAGGTGCCGTCGAACAGCGTGCCGGACCACAGGGAGGTGGGCAGGAACTGCGGTGTATCGCTCATCTGTTGACTCCTTTTGACGAAGAACGACCCCAGGGCCGCCTTCTGCACATGGTTCACCCAGGCATTGGATACCCGCCATCGCGTACTGCCTATCGGCCATCGGCGGGAAATCGGCAACCCACTGCCTGCAAAGGGATTTCCAGCATGCACACTGTCCAGTCAATGGACAGTGGTGTCGGTGCCGACGCGCGCACCACACGCCCGCCACCGGGCCGGGGCCGTACAATCGCCTGCCCAGCCAGCGACACCGCCCGCCATGAACGATGACTCCTTCACCGACGCCACCGCCCCGGACGGCCCCGACGTCATCGCCGAAACCCGCACCTGGCTGGAGCAGATCGTCATCGGCCTGAACCTGTGCCCCTTCGCCAAGGCCGTGTACGTGAAGAACCAGGTGCGCTTCGTGCTCAGCGACGCGACCACGCCCGAGGCGCTGGTCGAGCAGCTGGCCGAGGAACTGGTGCTGCTGCGCGATACGCCCGCCGAGCAGATCGACACCACGCTGATCGTGCACCCGGACGTCCTCACCGACTTCCTGGACTACAACGACTTCCTCGACAACGCCGATGCGGCCATCGAGGCGCTCGATCTGCAGGGCATCCTGCAGGTGGCCAGTTTCCATCCGCAGTACCAGTTCGCCGGTGTCGCCCCGGACGATGTGAGCAACTACACCAACCGCGCGCCCTACCCGACCCTGCACCTGCTCCGCGAGGACAGCGTGGAGCGTGCAGTGGCGGCGTTCCCCGATCCGGACGTGATCGTCGAGCGCAACATCGAGACCCTCGACAAGCTCGGCGTGGAAGGCTGGACCCGCCTGCTCGGGCGCAAGGACACTCCGCCGTGCCACTGACCCCGGCAATTGCCGATTGGCCTGCACTGCCGCTGCGCGACCGCGTGGTGGTGGTGACCGGTGGCGCGCAGGGGGTGGGCCGCGGCATCGCGCAGGCCGTGCTCGGGGCTGGCGGCAGCGTGATGATCGCCGACCTCGACGCCGACGCCGGCAAGGCCTGCCTGAAGGAATGGGCGCTGCCCGGACGCGCCGCGTTCCAACGCACCGACGTTGCCCGCGAGCGCAGCGTGCAGGCGCTGATCAACGCCACGCTCAAACGCTTCGGCCGCCTCGACGGGCTGGTCAACAATGCCGGCATCGCCAGCGCGCATGGCACGCCGTTGGACGCGATGACGCTCACCGAGTGGCAGCGCCGGCTGTCCAGCCTGCATGGCGCGTTCCTGTGCAGCAAGCATGCGCTGCCCGCGCTGCGCGCGTCGTCGACGGATACGCAGACCGGCGCCATCATCAACATTGCATCCACCCGCGCCTGGCAGTCCGAGGCGGACAGCGAGGCCTATGCGGCCGCCAAAGGTGGGCTGGTCGCCTTCACCCATGCGCTGGCCATCAGTGAAGGCCCGCAGGTGCGCGTGAACAGCATCAGCCCCGGCTGGATCACCACCGAAGCGTGGCAGGCACCGGCCCGACGCCGTGCGCCCAAGCTGTCGCGCCGGGACCATGCCCAGCACGCGGTCGGCCGCGTCGGCCAACCCGACGACATCGGTGCGTTGGCCGTGTTTCTGCTGTCATCACTGTCCGGCTTCATCACCGGACAGGACCACATCGTCGATGGCGGCATGACCCGGACCATGCTTTACACGTAAGGCCCGGCACATCACGGTTACGCCATGCCGTTGTGCCGCAGCAACGCCGCCACATCCGGCGCGCGCCCGCGGAAGGCGGCGAAATTCTCCGCCGCGCTGCGGCTGCCACCGCGCGACAGCACTTCCTCAAGGAACCGCCGGCCGGTTTCGGCGGTCCGGTCCGGCGCTTCCTCGAAGGCGGCATACGCATCGGCGCTGAGCACTTCGGCCCACTTGTAACTGTAATAGCCGGCCGCATACCCGCCGGCGAAGATGTGGCTGAACTGATGCGGGAAGCGGCTCCATGCGGGCGGCCGGTTGACGGCCACTTCGTCGCGCACCCGCTCCAGCAGCGCGATGACGCTGTCCTGGGTGGGATCGAACTCGCTGTGCAGCTGCATGTCGAACAGCGCGAATTCCAACTGGCGCACAGTGAACATGCCGCTCTGGAAATTGCGCGCGGCCAGCATGCGGTCGAACAACGCGCGCGGCAGCGGCTCGCCCGTGTCGACGTGCGCGGTCATCGCCTGCACCCGGTCCCATTCCCAGCAGAAGTTCTCCATGAACTGGCTGGGCAGTTCCACCGCATCCCACTCCACGCCGTTGATGCCGGCCACGGCAAGCTCATCGACGCGGGTCAGCAACTGGTGCAGCCCGTGGCCCATTTCGTGGAACAGCGTGGTGACATCGCTGTGGGTGAAGGTCGCCGGGCGGCCATCACTGCCACGGCCGAAGTTGCAGACCAGGTACACCAGCGGTGTCTGCACCCCGGCCGCGGTCGCGCGCCGGTTGCGGCAGTCGTCCATCCACGCCCCACCCCGCTTGCCTTCGCGGGCGTACAGGTCCAGGTAGAACTGCCCGACGAGTGCGCCCTGCGCATCCACCAGGCGGAAGAAGCGCACATCCGGGTGCCATACCGGCGCGCTGTCGGGCAGCACCTGCAGGCCATACAGCTCGTGGATGAGGTTGAACAACCCCTCCAGCACGGTCGGCTCGGTGAAGTACGGTTTCACCTCCTGCTCGGAGTAGCTGTAGCGCGCCTGCTTGAGCTTCTCGCCGACGTAGGCGAGGTCCCACGCCTGCAGCGTGTCCAGCTGCAGTTCGTCGCGTGCAAAGGCCTCCAGCTCGGCGCGGTCGCGCTGCGCGTAGGGCTTGGCACGGGCAGCCAGGTCACGCAGGAAGCCCAGTACCTGCGGGGCATCCTGCGCCATCTTGGTGGCGATGGAGTACTCGGCGTAATTGGGGAAGCCAAGCAGCGTGGCCAGCTCGGCGCGAAGCGCCAGGATGCGTGCGATGTTGGCGCTGTTGTCGAGCGCGGCATCGCCGAATTCGGAGGCCCGTTCGGCATTGGCGCGGTACAGCGTTTCACGCAGTGGACGATGATCGGCGTAGGTCTGCACCGGCAGGTAGCACGGCATCTGCAGCGTCAACTTCCACCCGGACAGCCCGGCCTTCTCCGCCGCTTCGCGCGCGGCGGACACCACGTCGGCGGGCAGACCCGCCAGTGCGATGCGGTCTTCCACGTGCAGCGACCACGCGTCGGTGGCATCCAGCACATTCTGCGAGAAGGTCGCCGACAAGGCCGCCAGTTCCTCCTGGATCGCGCTGAAACGCGACTTGCCGGCGTCGTCCAGCTCTGCGCCACCGAGGCGGAAATCACGCAGCGCGTTGTCCAGCACCTTGCGCCGGGCCGGCGCGTACTGCGCCGCTTCCGGTGCCTCGGCCAACGCGCGGTACTGCGCATACAGCGCCAGGTTCTGGCTCATCGCGCTGCCGAAACGCGTCACCTTGGGCAGGTTGGCGTTGTAGGCCTCACGCAGCGCCGGGGTATTGACCACCCCCTGCAGGTGGGTCACCTGGCCCCAGGCGCGCCACAGCCGATCGGTGGCGTCGTCAAGCGGCTCCACGAACGTTGCCCAGGTCACGGGGGTGACGGTCTCGGCCACCTTCACGGCAGCCTCGGCCTCGGCCAGCAGCGCCTCGACGGCCGGACCGACATGGTCGGGCTGGATCGCGTCGAAGCGCGGCAGGCCGGAAAAATCGAGCAGGGGATTGGTGGGGGTCACGGGCATCTCCAGACAACAGGGCCGCACGCGCGGCATCACCCTCGATATGGCACTGCTCCGCTCCGCGCACAAGGGGCGCTGGCCAACGTTCCTGCCTGGCCGGCGCTGCCGCCCGGCGGCTGGATCAGTACAGCGTTTCCAGCGCGGCGTGCGGCAGGGGCGCCAACCCCTGGCCGTTCACGGCGGCCGCAACCCACGCATCGGGCTGATCCACCTCGATGCCCTGACGCGGATACCACTCGGGGTTGTAGTAGCTGTGCGCATAACGTTCGCCGCTGTCGCACAGAATGGTCACGATCGATCCGCTGCGGCCAGCCTGGCGCATCCATTCGGCAGCCTGCAGAACGCCGATGAAGTTGGTGCCGGTCGAGCCGCCGACACGGCGGCCCAACTGCCGGCTGACATGCCGCATCGCGGCCAGGCTCAGCGCATCGGGCACCTTCACCATCGCATCCACGCTGGTCGGAATGAAGCTGGACTCCACCCGTGGCCGGCCGATCCCCTCCACCCGCGAGCCCCCGCTGCAGGTCAGCTCGCGCCACGGCTGCCCGGCCAGAGCCGCGCAGTAGCCGTCGTAGAACACCGACACTTCCGGGTCCGCACAGAGGATGCGGGTGTCATGGCGACGGTAGCTCACGTAGCGTCCCAGCGTGGCGGCGGTGCCGCCCGTACCGGGGCTGCACACGATCCACTCCGGAACCGGATGTGGCTCTTCGGCCATCTGCTTGAAAATGGATTCGGCGATGTTGTTGTTGGCGCGCCAGTCGGTGGCGCGCTCGGCGTAGGTGAACTGGTCCATGAAATGGCCGCCGGTGTCGCGGGCGAGCTTTTCCGAATCGCAGTTCAGGTCGCAGGCGCGTTCCACCAGGTGGCAGCTGCCACCCTGGAACTCGATCGCGGCAATCTTCTCCGGCGAGGTCGTGGCCGGAATCACCGCGATGAAGGGCAGACCCAGCAGACGGGCAAAGTAGGCCTCGGACACAGCGGTGGAGCCGCTGGACGCCTCGATCACCGGGCGGCCCTCGCGCAGCCAGCCGTTGGTCAGCGCGTACAGGAACAGCGAGCGTGCCAGCCGGTGCTTCAGGCTGCCGGTGGGGTGGCTGGATTCGTCCTTGAAGTACAGGTCGATGCCGGCGTACCCGGGCAGGTCCATCGGAATCAGATGGGTATCGGCCGACCGGTTGAAATCGGCTTCGATCTTGCGGATGGCGGCGGCCACCCATTCACGCTGCGACATGACGAAAGCTGCACAAGGAGACGCCCCATTCTACCGTCGCGGCCCGACCACGCGGGCGCCGTTAGAATGGGCGGTCTCGCCGCCGCGCGCGGCCTCCCCCAGAGGAAACCCCATGACCCTTGCCCCGTTGCCGTCCCCGCCCGGCGTTGCCGCCCAGCCGCCGGTCGAAACCAGCGGTTTCGTGTTCAACCACACCATGCTGCGCGTGAAGGACATCACCGCGTCGCTGGACTTCTACACCCGCGTGCTCGGCTTCCGCCTGATCGACCAGCGCGACTTCGACGAGGCCGCGTTCAGCCTGTACTTCCTGGCCCTGCTGCCGGCGGGCACGCAGATTCCCGAAGGTGACGCTGCCCGCCGCCTGTGGATGGCCGGCATTCCCGGCGTGCTGGAACTGACCCACAACCACGGCACGGAAATCCAGGACGGCCCGGTCTACCACGACGGCAACAGCGACCCGCGTGGCTTCGGCCACATCTGCGTGTCGGTGCCGGACATCCAGGCCGCGTGCAAGCGCTTCGACGACCTGCAGGTGCCGTACCAGAAGCGCCTGGAGGACGGCCGCATGAAGCACCTGGCCTTCATCAAGGACCCGGACGGCTACTGGGTGGAGATCATCTCCAACACCCCGGTCGCCTGATCCAGCCGCGATTCACGCACGCGCCGGCCACCCCGGCGCGTGCGTGGCACCGCCTAGGGCTGGCCCTGGAATTCAAAGGCCGCGTGGAACGGCGCCTTGGGCGGCACGAAGACGGTGGTGCCGGCGAATCCGGCCTCGATGCAGCGCGCGACTGCACCGTCGCCCTCGCGCCAGGTCCGCACCACCCTGCCCTGCGCGTCCAACTGCAGCACCACGGTGAATGCAGCCAGCGTCTCCGGTGCGGGCGTAGGCAGGCAGCGTGCAAAGCCATCGCCCCCCACCCGGCTCATGCCATCGATCATGGCGGCATAGGCCACCGGCTCCAGACTGCCTTCATCGCTGTGCGCCAACGCGCGCACCTGGTCGTATCCGGTTCCCACGGCCGCCTGGGCCAGCAGCATCCACCACAGCATCGTCATTTCTCCCCGCCATGCCACGATGGCGCCAGTGCGCAGCCTAGGGCAGCGCGGGCGCGGGCGGAAGCGTGCGCGCCACGGTAGTGCAGCCAGCCGCCCCCGGTGGTATATCTGCCGGCCTGTCCATCCAAAGGGAGTCGGCATGGAAACCATGCAACTGCATCGCGGCCGCCTGATCGATCATCTACAGCTGGTGGTCCGCGACCTCGCCGCCAGCCGTCGCTTCTACCAGGCGGTGTTCGACACGATCGGCATTCCCATCGCCGGCGAAGGCGACACGTATTTCTGGGCCGACGAACTGTTCATCTCCACCGCCGACAGCGAAGCCGCGGCCGGTGAACTGACCGGCCGCCACCACCTGGCCTTCCAGGCACGCGATCGCGCCACGGTGGATGCCTTCCACGTCGCCGCGCTGGCGGCCGGCGGCAAGGACAACGGCGCGCCCGGCGAACGGCCGTACCACCCGGGCTACTACGGCGCGTTCGTGATCGATCCGGATGGCAACAACATCGAAGTCGTGTACCACGGCGAAGCGACCTACAGCGCCGATTCGGTGAAAGTCACCTTCTGACCTGCGCGCCCGCTGCCGCCCTGAACGCTTCAGCGTCGGAGCGGCCGCGTCTCATGGGATGAGACCGGTGCTGCCTACCGTGTCGGCATGGAAACGATACGCAAGCTGGCGATCCTGGCCGATGCCGCCAAGTACGACGCCTCCTGTGCCTCCAGTGGCGCAGGCAGGCGCGACTCGCGCACGTCCGGCGGCATCGGCAGCACCGAAGGTGCCGGCATCTGCCACAGCTACACGCCGGATGGCCGCTGCGTCTCGCTGCTGAAGATCCTGCTCACCAACTTCTGCATCTACGACTGCGCGTACTGCGTGAACCGTGTGTCCAGCAACGTGCCGCGCGCACGCTTCAGCGTGGCTGAAGTGGTGGCGTTGACGATGGACTTCTACAAGCGCAACTACATCGAAGGCCTGTTCCTCTCCAGCGGCATCATCCGCAATGCCGACTACACGATGGAACAGATGGTGGAGGTGGCACGCGTGCTGCGCGAGGAGCACCGCTTTGCCGGCTACATCCACCTCAAGACCATTCCCGAGGCGTCGCCGGAACTGCTGGCCGCAGCCGGCCGGCATGCCGACCGCCTGTCGATCAACATCGAGCTGCCGACCGAAACCGGACTGGCCAGTTTCGCCCCGGAAAAATCACTCCCGTCCATCCGCGGGGCAATGGGCGAACTGCGCTGGCGCATCGACGAAGCCAAGCAGGCCAAGGCCGACAGCGATGCCGGCAGCGCCACGGTGTCGTCGCCGCTTGCGGCCACGCCGCTCAAGCGTGCCGGGGCCAGGCGCGCCCGCCCACCGCGCTTCGCCCCGGCCGGGCAGAGCACGCAGATGATCGTCGGTGCCGACGGTGCCAGCGACCAGCAGATTCTCAGCGCTGCCGACAACCTGTATGGCAACTACCGGATGCGCCGGGTGTACTACTCCGCCTTCAGCCCGATTCCCGATGCCAGCCGCCTGCTGCCGCTGCAGGCACCACCACTGGCACGCGAACACCGCCTGTACCAGGCCGACTGGCTGCTGCGCTTCTACGGCTACGCGGTGGAGGAGATCACCGACACCACCCAGGGCGGCATGCTGGATCTGGATATCGACCCCAAGATGGCCTGGGCGATCCGCCACCCCGAGCGCTTCCCGGTCGATCTCAACGTGGCCTCCAAGGACATGCTGCTGCGCGTGCCCGGGCTGGGCGTACGCAACGTGAAACGGGTGCTGATGGCACGGCGTCACGGCCGCCTGCGTGTGGCCGACGTGGCGCGTCTGCGCGCGCCGATGCGCACGCTGCTGCCGTTCGTTCAACTGGCCGACCATCACCCGCGACGCGCACTGGACAACCCGGCCGCCCTGCGCGCGCGCCTGGCACCGCCGCCGCGGCAGGCGTCGCTGTTCCCCGACGCGGCCACGCAGTGAGATGACGCGCTGGAGTGCGCGGGTGGATCCGGTGTGGTCGCTGCCGGCCTGGCGCGACACCGCGCGGCGGGCACTGCAGCACCGCGTTGCACCGGCACAGCTCGACTGGCTGGAGGCCGGCGAGGCCTCGCTGCTGGATGCGCCGGCGGTGGCCAGCCTGCCCGCGCCGGCCGCCGACAGCGCCGCCATTGCCGTGCCGCAGGCGTTCCTCGACCTGGCGTCCACCTGCCTGTGCCACCGCGACCCGCAGCGGCTCCCGCTGCTGTACCGCATGCTGTGGCGCATCGTGCACGGCGAGCGCGGGCTGCTCACCAACCCGGCCGACCCGGATGTGCTCCGCGCGATGGCGCTGGCCCAGGCGGTGCGCCGCGACAGCCACAAGATGAAGGCCTTCGTGCGCTTTCGCGAAGTGCCGGGCGAAGACAATGCGTTCATTGCCTGGTTCGAACCGGAGCACCACATCGTGGACCGCGTTGCGCCGTTTTTCGCGCGACGCTTCGCCGGTATGCGCTGGGCGATCCTGACCCCGGCACGCAGCGTGCAGTGGGATGGCCACGTACTCGCCTTCGGCCCCGGCGCACGGCAGCAGGATGCACCGCGCGAGGATGCGCGCGAAGCGCTGTGGCGTACCTACTACGCCAACATCTTCAACCCGGCCCGGCTCAACACGCGGATGATGCAGCAGGAGATGCCGACGCGGTACTGGAAGCATCTGCCCGAAGCGGCGCTGCTGCCCGGCCTGGTGCGCGACGCCGGCGACCGGGTGCAGGAAATGCATGACCGCCAGGCGCAGGCGCCGACACGCCGCATCCCGCAGCGGGCCCCGGCGGCACCCTCCGCGCCAACCGGCCTGGAGGGGCTGCGCGAGGCGGCCACGCATTGTCGACGCTGCCCGCTATGGGAGCCGGCCACCCGGACCGTGTTCGGCCAGGGCCCCGCGGACGCCCGGATCATGCTGGTGGGCGAGCAGCCGGGGGACGCCGAAGACCTGAGCGGGCATCCGTTCGTGGGGCCGGCCGGTCAGCTGCTCGACCGCGCGCTGCGCGAGGTGGGCATCGACCGCCACACGCTGTACCTGACCAACGCGGTCAAGCATTTCCGTTTCGAGCGGCGCGGCAAGCGGCGCATCCACACCCCTCCGCAGGTCACGCACATCACCGCCTGCCGCGACTGGCTGATGGGCGAGATCGAGAACGTCCGCCCCCAGGTGATCGTGTGCCTGGGCGCGACTGCGGCAAGCGCCGTATTCGGTGCCGGCTTCACACTGAAGGAGCACCGCGGCCGCTGGCATTCATTGGACGATGGCACGCGCGCCTTCGCCACGGTGCACCCGGCGTGGGTGCTGCGACAGGGCGAGGGAGAGGCGCGGGAGGCGGCCTATCGGCTGTTGCTGGAGGACCTGCAACGGTTGGTCGACGACCATCCCGCCCGGTGACGCGCCAAGAGCGATGCCGGCCAGCGGTCGGCACCTTCCCGCGTGGCTGCCCGCTGGCGTCAGTGCGCCGCCATGTAGATGTCCTGCAGCACCGCCTTCTCCAGCTCCAGTTCGCTGAGCAGGTTCTTGACGATGTCGCCCAGGCTCAGGATGCCGACCAGCCTGGCGTCTTCGGTCACCATCAGATGGCGGTGCCGCGAGTAGGTCATCAACGCCATCGCCTGCTTCAGCGTTGCATCCGGCGCGATGCCTTCCAGACCTGCCGACGGCAACGTCGCGATGACCCGGCGCCCCGCCTGCGGGCCGTCATCGGCCAGGCAGCGCACGATGTCCTTCTCGGAAATGATCCTTACCGGTGCATCGTCCTTCATCACCACCAGGGCGGCGATCTTGTGCGCGCTCATCTTGTGTGCGGCGGCACCGATGGTGTCGTCCACGTCGATGGTGACGATGGTCTGTTTCTTGGACTGCAGGAGTTCGCGGACGTTCATTCTTGTTTCCTGTTGCAGGTTACTGAAGTCGAGAGATGCGCCTGGTTGCAGCGAGGGAGGCGGCGTGTGCGCCCGGTCCTCGGTCATTCGATTCTACGGCCGCACGTTGGCCCGGGAGTTTGCATATCCGGGACAGTTCGTCGCTGAAAACGACTGACGACCTGAGAATGGCACCGCCGGGAAAACCGTCGCTGAATGCCATCGTCGGCCACCGCTAAAGTTCGCCCCACCGCGACCGGGGGGGGATGGGTGGGCCGGCGGGCAAAGTGACTTCCGGCATGTCGATCCGGTGACCGCCGGCACCTGCCCCGGTTGGGCCCGCTTTCTACAGTGGCGCTGTCTTCTTCAGATGGATGCCCGGCATGACCCGCTCCCTGTTCTTCCGCGGCCTGATCGCCGCCCTGCTGTCACTGACGGGCCTGGCCAGCGCCTCGGCGGCTCCTTCCGCCACACTGCCGTTGCAGGTGTCCGCCGAGCGCGCCACCACGATGGATGTCTGGGTCCCGGCAGAGGTCCGCGGCGTGGTGCTGTTCTCCAGCGGCCACGGCGCATGGCCGGCACGCTATGACGCGTTGCTGCAATCCTGGTCGGACGCAGGCTTTGCCGTGGTGGCACCGCTGCACGTCGATTCGGTCAGGCACCCGGACCGGGCGCAGTTCTCCCTGCAGCAGGGCTTCAGCGAACGCCTCGTGGACATGCATGCGGCCAGCGCCTATGCCGCGGCGCGCTGGCCGCAGGTGCCGGTGGTGGCTGCCGGCCACAGCCTGGGGACGTTGATTTCGGCGATACTCGGGGGCGCGCTCGCCGACCTTGGCCCCCTGCGCGATCCCACCGTGGTGGCGGTGCTGGGCTACTCCTCGCCGGGCCGTATTCCGGGCCTGATCGGCCCGGATGCCTATGCCACACTGGCGGTGCCACTGCTGCTGATCACCGGCGACCAGGACCGGGTGCCGGGCTTCGTCACCGATCCGGTGGATCACCTGTATCCGGTGCAGACCGCACCGGCGGGCGACAAGACCGCGCTGGTGCTGTCAGGCGGCGACCACAATCTGATCGGCGCACAGGACGGCGCCCAGGTGCTTCGTGCCCGCGCCCTCGGCACCGCGTTCCTGCAGTCCCGGGTACTGGCCGACGATCAGGCGACGCAGCTGCTGGCGGCGCCGCCGCGCGACGGCGAGCAGTGGCTGCGCCGCTGAGTCGCGTCGTCGGCGGGCCACCACAGTCGACCGCTTATTCCACCGTCACGCTCTTGGCCAGATTGCGCGGCTTGTCCACGTCGGTGCCGCGCGCCAGCGCGGTGTGGTACGCCAGCAACTGCACCGGCAGGGTATGCACGATCGGGCTGAGCACACCGGCATGGCGCGGCGTGCGGATCACGTGCACGCCTTCGGACTCGACGAAGTTGCTGTCCTGGTCGGCGAACACGAACAGCTCCCCACCGCGGGCGCGCACTTCCTGCATGTTGGATTTGACCTTCTCCAGCAGGCTGTCGTTCGGCGCGATCACCACCACCGGCATATCTTCGTCCACCAGCGCCAGCGGCCCGTGCTTGAGCTCGCCCGCCGGATAGGCCTCGGCGTGGATGTAGGAGATTTCCTTGAGCTTGAGCGCGCCTTCGAGCGCGATCGGATAGTGCAGGCCACGGCCCAGGAACAGCGCATTGGGCTTGCGCGCGAAGCGCTCGGCCCAGGCCGCGATCTGCGGCTCCAGGTTCAACGCATGCTGCACGCTGCCCGGCAGGAAACGCAGCTGTTCGAGGTAGTCCGCTTCCTGCGCGGCATCCACGCGACCGTGCAGCTTGCCCAGCACCACGGTCAGCTGGAACAGCGCCGCCAACTGGGTGGTGAAGGCCTTGGTCGAGGCCACGCCGATCTCGGCGCCGGCGCGGGTATAGCAGACCAGTTCGCTGGCACGCGGAATCGCGCTTTCCGGCACGTTGCAGATCGACAGCGTATGCAGGTGCCCCAGCGACTTGGCGTACTTGAGCGCCTCCATCGTGTCCAGCGTTTCGCCGGACTGGGAAATGGTGACGATCAGGTGCTTGGGATTGGCGTACGCGGCGCGGTAACGGTACTCACTGGCGATCTCCACGCTGCACGGCAGGCCGGAGATGGCCTCGATCCAGTAGCGCGCCGTCAGGCCGGCGTAGTAGCTGGTGCCGCAGGCGATGATCTGCACGCCTTCGATACCCGACAGCACGGCCTCGGCGTTCTTGCCGAACAGCTCGGCCGGGAAACCACCGGCGTCGATCGCCGCCTCGATGGTGTCGCCCAATGCACGCGGCTGCTCGTGGATTTCCTTCTGCATGAAGTGACGGTACGGGCCGAGCTCCAGCGAGGCCAGCGACACGTCCGACAGGTGCACCTCGCGCGCGACCGGCTGGTCGCGGTCGTCGTACACCTGCACGCCATCGCGACGGATATCGGCGGTGTCACCTTCTTCCAGGAAGATCACCCGGCGCGTGGCCGAGATGACCGCCGACACGTCGGAGGCGACGAAGTTCTCGTCCTCCCCCAGGCCAACCAGCAGCGGGCAGCCCATGCGTGCACATACGAAGTGCTCCGGCTCGGCGCGGCTCATCACCGCCAGCGCGTAGGCACCGGTCAGTTCCTTGACCGTGCGCTGCAACGCCGACAGCAGGGTGTCGCCGTCCTTGAGGTGATGGTGCATCAGGTGCGCAATGACTTCGGTATCGGTCTGCGACTCGAAGGTGTAACCCAGCGCGATCAGTTTCTCGCGCTGTGCTTCATGATTTTCGATGATGCCGTTGTGGACCAGCGCCACCCCGTGGCTGATGTGCGGATGCGCGTTGGCTTCGGTCACCCCGCCGTGCGTGGCCCACCGGGTGTGGCCGATGCCCAGCATGGCATCGAAGCCCTCGCTGGCTGCTGCCTTCTCCATCTCCGCCACGCGCCCGGTGCGGCGCACGCGGCGTACGTCCGGCTGGGCGCCACGACCGTCGATGACGGCAATGCCGGAGGAATCGTAGCCGCGGTACTCCAGCCGCTTCAGTCCCTCGATGAGTACCGGTACCACGTCGCGATTGGCGATCGCTCCCACAATGCCGCACATATGATTCTGATCCCTGCCGTTGAGCCTCGCATTCTAGCGTGGCGTCCGTGTCCGCCACGCCGCTGTCCGCTTAACGAAAGTGTCCGCGCCGGTGTCCGCGGACAGGCGGACAGCCCGACCAGAAGTTCAAGCCATTGTTTTTATTGGGTTAAAAGTTGGCACGGAGTCTGCTCTCTCTTGAGCAACCCAACCGCGAACGAGCCCGATGATCCGCGACACTTCCGCCCAGGACCAGACTCTCTCCGTTGCCGGCACCCCTGCCCCCTGGAAGCGCTGGCTGTGGCCGGGGCTGGCCGCACTGGTGGTGCTGCTGGCCATCGGCTTTGCCGCACGGGCCTGGCTGGGTGCCAGCCGCTCCTTCGACAGCGCGCGGGTGCGCATCGCCGAGGTCAAGCGCGGCGACCTGGTCCGTGACATCGCCGCCGACGGCCGTGTGATCGCCGCCAACAGCCCGGTGCTGTACGCGATCTCGGCCGGTACGGTGAATCTGAAGGTGGTCGCCGGCGACGTGGTCAAGAAGGGCCAGGAACTGGCCGTGATCGACAGCCCGGAACTGCGCAGCAAACTGGCCCAGGAACAGGCCACGCTGGCCGGCCTGGAAGCCGAAGCCAGCCGCGCCACGCTCGACGCCACCCTGGCCCGCGCCAAGGCGCGCAAGGAAACCGACCAGGCCGCCATCGAGCGCCAGGCCGCCGACCGCGACCTGCAGCGCTACCAGCGCGGTTTTGACGGCGGCGCGGTGCCGCAGATCGACCTGGCCAAGGCCAACGACACCCTCAAGAAGGCCGACATCCAGCTGGCCAACGCGCAGACCGATGCGCGCCTGCAGAGCCAGGGCGCCGACCTCGACGCCCGCAACAAGCACCTGCTGGCCGAACGCCAGAAGGCGGTGGTGGCCGAAGTCCAGCGGCAGGTCGATGCCCTGACCCTGCGCGCACCGTTCGATGGCCAGGTCGGCCAGGTCCAGGCGACCCAGCACACCAATGTGATTGCCAATGCCCCGATCCTGGGCGTGGTCGACCTGTCGCGCTTCGAGATCGAGATCAAGGTGCCGGAGAGCTTCGCCCGCGACCTGGCGATCGGCATCCCGGCGCAGCTGACCAGCGGCAACGGCCAGCCGTTCCCGGGCGAGATCAGCGCGGTGTCGCCGGAGGTGGTGGCCGGCGAAGTCAACGCCCGCATCCGTTTCTCCGACAAGCAGCCGCAGGGTCTGCGCCAGAGCCAGCGGATGCAGGCGCGGGTGATGCTCGATACCCGCCGCAACGTGGTCAAGGTGGAACGCGGCCCGTTCGTCGAACAGGGCAACGGCAATGCCTACGTCATGGACGGCAGCACCGCCGTCCGCCGCCCGGTCAAGCTCGGTGTGAGCAGCCTGGGTGAAGTGGAAGTCCTCTCTGGCCTGCAGCCCGGCGATCGCGTCGTGGTGTCCGGCAGCGATCTGTTCGGCGATGCCGAAAAGGTCTCCATCAACTGATTCCCCAACACACGCCATCCTCAACGAACCGCAAAGGAAAACAGTCATGCTCGAGATGCGCTCGGTCGCCAAAGTGTTCCGCACCGAACAGGTGGAAACCCATGCCCTGCGGTCGCTGGACCTGCACGTCCGCGAAGGCGAGTTTGTCGCCGTGACCGGGCCCTCTGGGTCGGGCAAGACCACGTTCCTCAACATCGCCGGCCTGCTGGAGACCTTCACCAGCGGCACCTACCTGCTCGACGGACAGGACGTGAGCACGCTGGGCGATGACGCGCGCAGCCGCCTGCGCAACCAGAAGATCGGCTTCATCTTCCAGGGCTTCAACCTGATCTCCGACCTCAACCTGTTCGACAACGTGGACGTGCCGCTGCGCTACCGCGGCATGCCGGCCGCCGAACGCAGGCAGCGCATCGAGCATGCCCTGACGCAGGTGGGTCTGGGCTCGCGCATGAAGCACTACCCGGCCGAACTGTCCGGCGGCCAGCAGCAGCGTGCGGCCATCGCGCGCGCGCTGGCCGGCAGCCCCCGCCTGCTGCTGGCCGACGAACCGACCGGCAACCTCGACAGCCAGATGGCACGCGGCGTGATGGAGCTGCTGGAAGAGATCAATGCAGCCGGCACCACCATCGTCATGGTGACCCACGACCCCGAGCTGGCCGCGCGCGCGCAGCGCAACGTGCACATCGTGGACGGCCAGGCCACCGATCTGCTGCGCGATCCGGTGCTGGCCACCCCGCGCGTCGCCGTCGCTACCGCCAACGACTGAGGCCACCATGCTCGCCTACTACTTCCGACTGGCACTGCGCAGCTTCCGGCGCAACCGCGTGCTGACCGCGCTCATGGTGCTCGCCATCGCGCTCGGCATCGGCGCCTCGATGACCACGTTGACGGTGTTCCATGTCCTGTCCGGCGACCCGATTCCGCACAAGAGCGACCGCCTGTTCTCGGTGCAGGTCGATCCGCGGACGATGCTGGGCTACCAGCCCGGCGAAGAGCCCGAAGACCAGATGACGCGCTTCGATGCCGAAGCACTGCTGCGCGAACGCCAGGCCAAGCACCAGGCGGTGATGACCGGCGGCGGGGTCACGATCGAACCGGACAAGGCCGCGCTGCGTCCTTTCGATACCGATGCGCGCTACACCTCCAACGACTTCTTTGCGATGTTTGACACGCCCTTCCTGTATGGCCGCGCATGGTCGGCCAATGAGGATGAGGGCCGTGGCCGCGTGGCGGTGATCTCCCGCACGCTCAACCAGAAGCTGTTCGACGGGGCCGACAGCATCGGCAGGACCATCCGCATGGATGCCACGGCCTTCACCGTGGTCGGCGTGCTCGACGAATGGAATCCGAACCCGCATTTCTACGATCTGGAGACCGGCCGGTATGGCGGCAGCGAAGACGTCTATCTGCCGTTCTCCACGGCGATGGATCTCAAGCTCGGTCGCAACGGCAACATGAACTGCTGGGGCAACTCCAATGGCGATGAGACCGGGATCAATGCGCCGTGCACGTGGCTGCAGTACTGGGTCGAGCTGCCCTCGGCCGGTGATGCCGATGACTACCGGGCCTACCTGAACAACTATTCCGCGCAGCAGAAGGCCGCCGGTCGCTTCCAGCGCCCGCCGAACGTCCGCCTGCGCAACGTCATGGAATGGCTGGACTACAAGCAGGTGGTCCCCAGCGATGTGCGGCTGCAGCTTTGGCTTGCGATGGGCTTCCTGCTGGTCTGCCTGATCAATACCGTCGGCCTGCTGCTGGCCAAGTTCCTGCGTCGCAGCGGCGAGATCGGCGTGCGCCGTGCTCTGGGTGCCAGCCGCGCGCAGATCTTCCTGCAGTCGCTGGTCGAAGCCGGCACGGTTGGCTTGGCCGGCGGTGTGCTCGGCCTCGGGCTGGCCGCGCTCGGCCTGTATGCGGTACGCCAGCAGCCGGTGGAGTACGCCAAGCTGGCCACGCTGGATGGACAGATGCTGCTGCTGACCTTCGCGCTGACCCTGGTGGCCAGCCTGCTGGCCGGCTTCCTGCCTGCGCTGCGCGCCATGCAGGTCGCCCCCGCCATCCAACTCAAAACGCAGTAAGGATCCGGAGCACATGATGGATATCCGCCCCATTCTCACCACACTGCGCCGGCACAAGACCGCCGCCGCCCTGATCGTGCTGGAGATCGCGCTGACCTGCGCGATTGTCTGCAACGCGCTGTTCCTGATCGGGCAACGCATCGAGACCATCAACCAACCCAGCGGCATCGCCGAGGATGAACTGGTGGAAGTGCGCCTCGGCGGCATCGGCAAGCAGGTCAACGTCGAGGCGCGTACCCGCGAAGACCTGGCCGCGCTGCAGAGCGTGCCGGGCGTCAAGAGCGTAGTGGCCATCAACCAGCTGCCGTTCCGGAACAACTCCTGGAACACCAGCCTGTCGCGCGTTCCCGACCAGGAGCGCCCCACGCTCAACGCGTCGCAGTACTTTGCCCGGGAAGGGACGGTCGACACGCTTGGCCTGGAACTGATCGCCGGCACCGATTTCCAGCCCGGCGAGTATCGCGAGTACCAGGACGTGGTCAGCGATCCGACCACAGAAACCACGGGCAGCTCGGTGATTCTGACCAAGTCTGCCGCCGACAAGCTGTATCCGGATGGCGATGCGCTCGGCAAGACGATCTACAGCGGCCGCTCCCCGCTGCGCGTTACCGGCGTGGTCAAGGAGCTGGGCCGCCCGACCCGGGTCAACGGCGATACGCATGACTCGATGCTGCTGCCGGTGCGCATGTCCTACGACATGGGCTTCTACCTGATCCGCGTCACCGACCCGGCACGACGCGACGAAGTGATCAAGGCTGCCGTCGCCGCACTGGAACGGGTCGATTCAAGCCGACTGGTGCGGGCCAAGGTCACCTATCAGGAGCAGCGCGAAAAGTATTTCGCCAACGACCGTGCGATGGTGGGCCTGCTCATCACCGTGTGCGTCGCGCTGCTGGTGGTGACCGCCCTGGGCATCGTCGGTCTGGCCAGCTTCTGGGTGCAGCAGCGCACCAAGCAGATCGGCATCCGTCGTGCCCTGGGCGCGACCCGCAGCCAGATCCTGCGCTACTTCCAGACAGAGAACTTCCTGCTGGCCACGGTGGGCATCGTGCTCGGCATGCTGATGGCCTACACGATCAATCTGTACCTGATGAACAACTACGAGCTGCCGCGCATGCCCCTCAGCTACCTGCCGATCGGCGCGGTGCTGCTGTGGCTGCTGGGCCAGATCGCCGTCTTCGGCCCGGCACGCCGCGCCGCCGCCGTTCCCCCTGCCGTTGCCACCCGGAGTGCCTGAGATGCGCCAGACCCGAATCGCGCCCCTGCTGCTGAGCCTTCTGCTGGCCAGCGCCCCGGCGGTGGCCGCCGCCCAGACCGAGACCGCGCGCCTGGAGTGGCGCGATACCGACCACCATCTGGTGGTGGATGCCAGCAACGGCATCGTGCGCGTCACCACCACCGAACCGGATGGCTACTTCGGCGTCCGCAGCGGCGACCGGATTCTGCGTGTGGACGGCAGGCCGGTGCGGCGGATCGACGATGTGAGCGAGGTGCTGGCCCGCAGCAGCCGCACCCGGTTGCCGGTGACGGTGCTGCGCCGCGGCAGCGAGGCCACCGTGGAGGTCAATACCGCCGCGTGGCGCAACGTGGTGCCTGTCGATGCACCGGCACCGCCGGCACCGCCTCCGCCGCCCAGCCCGCGCGGCTGAGGTGGCCCGCGCCGGGCCGTCTGCACGTTGGCCCGGCGCTCCGGTACTCTTGATCCCACTTACCGGCCCCCGATGACGCATGCCTTCGATTCTGATCATTGACGACAACGCCAGCGTCGGCACCGCGCTGGAGGTGCTGTTCTCCCTGCACGACATCGATGCGCTGCATGCGCTGTCGCCCGAGGCCGGGTTGGCCCTGCTGGAACAGCAGCCGGTCGACCTGGTGATCCAGGACATGAACTTCACCGAGGACACCACCTCCGGTGAGGAAGGCGAAGCGCTGTTCGAGCAGATACGCGCCCGCCATCCGGATCTGCCGGTGATCCTGCTCACTGCCTGGACGCACCTCAGCAGTGCGGTGGACCTGGTCAAGGCCGGCGCGGCCGACTACCTGGCCAAGCCGTGGGACGACCGCAAGCTGCTGACCACGGTCAACAATCTGCTGGAGCTGTCCGAGACCCGGCGCGAGCTGGACCGCCGCCGCGAGCGTGAACTGCGCGACCGCTCGGCGCTGGAAGCCCGTTATGACCTGCGCGGAGCGGTGGTGGCCGACCCGGCCAGCGAGCGCGTGGTCAATCTGGCCTGCCAGGTGGCCCGCTCGGCACTGCCGGTGCTGATCACCGGCCCGAACGGCGCCGGCAAAGAGAAGATTGCCGAGATCATCCAGGCCAATTCGCTGGTCGCCAAGGGCCCGTTCGTCGCGCTCAACTGCGGCGCGATTCCGTCCGAGCTGATCGAGGCCGAACTGTTCGGTGCCGAAGCGGGTGCCTACACCGGCGCCAACAAAGCGCGTGAAGGCAAGTTCGAGGCCGCCGACGGCGGCACGTTGTTCCTGGACGAGATCGGCAACCTGTCACTGGGCGGGCAGATGAAGCTGCTGCGCGTGCTTGAGACCGGGCGCTTCGAGCGACTGGGCTCCAACCGCGAACGCCAGGTCAAGGTGCGTGTGATCAGCGCCACCAACGCCGACCTGCCGGCCATGATCCGCGACGGCCAGTTCCGCGAGGATCTGTACTACCGCCTCAATACCGTCGAGCTGGCGCTGCCGCCGTTGGCCGAGCGACCCGGCGACATCCTGCCCCTGGCCGAGCGTTTCCTGGACAGTGGCAAGCCGTTGTCCACGGCGGCAGCCACCGCGCTGCAGCGGCACGGCTGGCCGGGCAACGTGCGTGAGCTGCGCAACGTGCTGCAACGCGCCGGCCTGCTGGCAATGGGCCCACGTATCGAGGTGGGTGATCTCAATCTGCCACGCGCCGCGGCGCCCCGCGCCGCCAGTCCAACGGTGGATCCGGATCGCAGCCGGATCGAAGCGGCATTGGCCCACAACCACGGCATCATCGCCCAGACCGCTGCCGAACTCGGGCTCAGCCGCCAGGCGCTGTACCGGCGCATGGACCGTTACGGCATCCCGCGCGAATGAAGCGGCGCTCATTCACCTTACGGCTGTTCCTGCGCCTGCTGCCGGTGCTTGCCCTGGCTGCCGCATTCCCGTGGTACCTGGCGTTCTGGCTGGACCACGGCTGGGCGGTCACCGCGATTTCCATCGTGGTGCTGTTGTCGCTGATGTGGTGGAGCCTGCGCCGCGCGACCGCACCGGTGCGTTCGCTGCTGCGCGCGCTGTCCGGCACCACCAGCAGCTACCGCGACGGCGAGTACAACTTCAGCGTGTACTGGCCCGGCAACGACGAGCTGGGGGACCTGGTGCAGGCGCACCGCGACCTGGGCGACGTGCTGCGTGAGCAGCGCCAGGGCCTGGTCCAGCGCGAGCTGCTGCTGGACACGATGGTGCAGAACACCCCCGTATCGATGCTGCTGCTGGCCAATGGCGGCGACGGCGTGCAGCGCGTGGTGTTCTCCAACCTGGCCGCACGCAAGCTGCTGCACCACGGCTGGAAACTGGAAGGCCAGCGCATGCAGGACGTGCTGGAGACCATGCCGGTGGAACTGCGCGACGCCATCCAGCGTGGCGGCGACAGTCTGTTCGCGGTCCGCGAAGAGGAAGGCGACGAGGACGACGAGCAGGTCTATCACCTGTCGCGGCGCAACTTCCATCTCAACGGCCGTCCGCACGATCTTCTGCTGATCCGCCTGCTCACCGCCGAGCTGCGCCGGCAGGAAGTGCAGACCTGGAAGAAGGTGATCCGCGTCATCAGCCACGAGCTCAACAACTCGCTGGCGCCGATCGCCTCGTTGGCGCACTCCGGCGGCGAACTGGTCCGGCGTGGCAAGACCGAACGGCTGGAAGAAGTGTTCGCCACCATCGAAGAGCGCGCTGGGCATCTGGAGGGGTTCATCCGGGGCTACGCACGCTTCGCCAAGCTGCCGCAACCGCAGTTGCAGAACGTGCAGTGGCTGCAGTTCCTGACCAGCCTCCAACACCAGATTCCGTTCCGCATGGAGGCCATTGCCGACGATCTGCACAGCCGGGTGGACATCGCCCAGTTGGGCCAGGCGCTGCTCAACCTGCTCAAGAACGCGCACGAAGCCTGCAGCGAAGCCGAACCGCCCAACGACGATGTCGAGCTGCGGCTGACCCGCCTGCCGCAGTGGGTGCGGCTGGAAGTCCTGGACCGCGGCAAGGGCATGAACGAGGCGGTGCTGCAGAACGCGCTGATGCCGTTCTACTCGACCAAGCGCAACGGCACCGGCCTGGGCCTGGCGCTCACGCGCGAGATCGTCGAGGCACACGGCGGCCGCATCTCGCTGCAGAACCGCCGCGAAGGCGGTCTGTGCGTGGCGGTTTTCCTGCCGGTGTAATCGCCGGCAGGGGGAGACGCGCGTTGGGCGTCGCGCCTTACCGCTTCACCGGCCGCTTCCATCCATCAATGGTCTCCTGGCGCGCACGCGCCACGGTCAGCTTGCCCTCGGGGGCGGTTCGGGTGATCACCGAACCGGCCGCGATGGTCGCGCCCTGCCCGATCTCCACCGGCGCCACCAGCGAACTGTTGGAGCCGATGAAGGCGTGGTCGCCGATGGTGGTCTGCGACTTGTTCACCCCATCGTAGTTGCAGGTGATGGTGCCGGCACCGATGTTGACCTTGCTGCCGATCACCGCATCGCCCAGATAGGTGAGGTGGTTGGCCTTGCTGCCCGCGCCCAGCACCACCTTCTTGGTCTCCACGAAATTGCCCACGTGCGTGCCTTCGGCGAGCACCGTGCCGGGACGCAGGCGCGCGAACGGGCCGATGTCGGCCGCGCCCTCGCTGACCACCCCGTCCAGGTCGCAATGCGGTTTGACCACGGTGCCGGCCGCGAGCGTGACGTCCTTGAGCCGGGTGAACGCGCCGATGCTGACGCCGTCACCCAGCACCACGTCGCCTTCCAGGATCACGTTGACGTCGATCTGCACATCGCTGCCCACGCGCACCGTGCCACGGATGTCCAGGCGCGCCGGGTCCAGCACTCGTGCGCCCTGCGCGCACAGCGCACGCACCGCGCGCAGCTGCCAGGCACGTTCGAGCTGGGACAGCTGCCACGGGTCGTTGGCGCCTTCGGCCTCCTGCGCGTCGTGCACAAACGCCATCTCCGCCGGGGTGTAGTCGCCGGCGGCCGCTGCGAACACGTCGGTGAGGTAGTACTCGCCCTGCGCGTTGGCGTTGGAGAGCTGGGACAGCCACCGACGCAGCGCGGTCGACTCGGCGGTGATGATGCCGGTATTGATGGTGCGGATGGCGCGCTGCTCGTCGTTGGCGTCCTTCTGTTCGACGATGGCGGCGACCTTGCCTTCGGCGTTGCGCACGATGCGGCCATACCCGGTGGGATTGGCGACTTCAGCCACCAGCACCGCCAGCCGTCCAGGCTGGGACAGCAGATGGCGCAGGGTGTCGGCGCGGATCAGCGGCACGTCGCCGTACAGCACCAGCACCGTGGCGGCGTCGGGCACGTCGGGCATCGCCTGCAACACCGCATGTCCGGTACCGAGTTGTCGGGACTGCTCGGCCCAGCGCAGGTCGGGCTGGTCGGCGAATGCACGCTGCACGGCCTCACCGCCGTGCCCGTAGACGACATGGATGGCGGCCGGCTGCAGGTCACGCGCCGCCTCGATCACGTGGGCGAGCATCGGTTGCCCGGCAATCGGCTGCAGCACTTTGGGCAGCGCCGACTTCATGCGCTTGCCGGCACCGGCGGCCAGGATGATCACGTGCAGGGGCTGGGTCATGGTCGATCGCGTTCCAGGGAATCGTAGAAGCGAATTCTAGTGCCACGCTCGTTAACATGTGGACTCCTTCCGCGCGGAACACTCCGTGAGCCTGATCCGCCAGGGCAGCAGCTATCTCGCCATCGGCCTGCTCCAGCTGGCACTGGACTGGGCGCTGTTCGTGGGCGCCACCGCGCTGGGCGTGCCCGCGGTACCGGGCAATCTGATCGGCCGCGTCGGCGGGATGCTGCTCGGCTTCTGGCTCAATGGCCGCTACACCTTTGCCGAGCAGGGTCGCCAGCGGCTCGGCTGGCGCCGCTTCGCGCGCTTCCTGGCCGTCTGGCTGCTGCTGACGGCGATCAGTACGGTGCTGGTGGCGCTGGTGGTCACCCACCTGGGCCTGCGCAACGCGTGGCTGGCCAAGCCGCTGGTCGAAGCGGCACTGGCGGCGGTGTCCTTCGTGCTGCTGCGGCACGTGGTCTACCGCTGACAAAAAAAAACGCCGGCAAGCCGGCGTTCTCCCTTCGCAGCGGGCGCCGTCGCGCCCTACCGCTTAGTGCTTCAGATTCTTGCGCAGGCGCTCGAGGGCCTGCAGCTGGGCGGTGACTTCGGCCAGACGCTGCTGGGCTTCGGCCACTTCCATCGCTTCGCCACGGTTGGCCAGGATGCGCTCGGCTTCTTCCTTGGCCTTGCGGACCGAGGCTTCGTCGATGTCCTGTGCGCGGATCGCGGTGTCGGCCAGCACGGTCACCACCTGCGGCTGCACTTCGAGGATGCCGCCGGAGATGGCGAAATCCAGCTGCTCGCCGCTCGGCGTGGTCACCACCACCTTGCCCGGCTTGAGGCGCGTGATCAGCGGGGCGTGCTTGGGCGCGATGCCCAGTTCGCCCAGCTCACCGGTGGCCACGACCAGGGTAGCCTCGCCACGGAAGATTTCCTGCTCGGCGCTGACGATGTCGCAACGGATGGTGCTCATGAAACTCTCTTCGCTAGGGGGCGGGTTGAACCCACCGCAGGTTTTCCGCAGCGGTGGGCCTGGGCCCACCCCGTGTCACGGTCGGAACGGGCCATGCCCGTTCCTGCCGCATCAGGCCTTCTCGGCCATCTTCTTGGCCTTCTCGACCGCTTCTTCGATGCTGCCGACCATGTAGAACGCCTGTTCCGGCAGGTGGTCGTATTCGCCATCGACGATGGCCTTGAAGCCACGGATGGTGTC